>JAWWPK010000556.1:0-14035 GCA_033854925.1 Nocardioidaceae bacterium
TGGTGCCGCCGTTCGATCCCAGTCGCCTCGTGACCGGCTGGGAGCTGGCTCCCGTGCCGCTCGTGGTGACGGTCTGGGCGGCCGGTCTCTACCTGCTCGGCGTGCGCGCCCTGCACCGCCGCGGCGACGCCTGGCCGGTGGGCCGGACGGTGATGTTCGTGGGCGTCGGCATGGGCTCGTTCTACGTCGCCACGTCGTCCGGGCTCGCGGCGTACGACACCACGCTGCTGAGCGTGCACATGGTCCAGCACATGGTGCTCGCGATGGTGGTCCCGCTGGCCCTGGCCCTCGGCGCGCCGGTCAGTCTGGCGCTGCGTACGCTCCCGCACCTGCCCCGGCGCTGGCTGCTGGTGGTGCTGCACTCACGCGCGGCCAAGGTGCTGTCCTTCCCGCCGCTCACGCTGGCGCTGTACGTCGTGTCGCCGTGGGCCCTCTACTTCTCCGGCTGGTACCCCGCCTCCCTGGACCACGTCTGGGTGCACGAGCTGATGCACGTGCACCTGGTCGTGGTCGGCAGCCTCTTCTTCTGGCCGATCGTCGGCATCGACCCGGTGCCGGGCCGCGTCGGCTACCCGCTCCGGATGCTGCTGGTGGTGCTCACGTTGCCGTTCCACGCGTTCCTGGGGGTCACGATCATGGGCCAGGAGACGCTGCTGGGCGGTGACCACTACCGCGCCCTGCGTGAGCTGCCCGGCTACGGCTGGCTCCCGGACCCCCTCGACGACCAGCACCTGGCCGGTGGCCTGCTCTGGTCCGCGGGGGACCTGGTCGGGCTGGTGCTGTTCGGGGTGCTCTTCGCGCAGTGGGTCCGGGCGTCCCAGAGGGAAGCCGCGCGCGAGGACCGGCGGCTTGACCTGCTCGAAGCCCGCGCCCGCGAGTAGCGCGCGCGGTCCGAGCGGTAGCATCCCGATCGTGGCCGACCAGAAGAACCTTCGGGTCCTTGTCTACTCGGACGACGTGAACACCCGCCAGCAGGTCATCCTCGCGCTCGGCCGACGGGTCCACCCCGACCTGCCCGAGCTGGAGTACGTCGAGGTCGCCACCGAGCCGGTCGTCATCCAGAACATGGACGCCGGCTCCATCGACCTCGCGATCCTCGACGGTGAGGCCGTGCCGGCGGGCGGCATGGGCATCGCCAAGCAGCTCAAGGACGAGATCTACCAGTGCCCCCCGCTGCTGGTGCTCACCGGCCGGCCGCAGGACGCCTGGCTCGCCACCTGGTCGCGGGCCGACGCGGCGGTGCCGCACCCGATCGATCCGATCCAGCTGGCTGAGGCCGTCGCCGGACTGCTCCGGTCGCGCGTGCCTGCCACCAGCTGACCGACGGCCGTCATGAGCACCTGGCCCGAGGTCCTCGGGGCGCTGGTAGCGCGGACCGACCTCACCACCGACCAAGCGACCTGGGCCATGGGGGAGATCCTCTCCGGAGAGGCGACACCGGCGCAGATCGCCGGCTTCGCGGTGTCCCTGCGCGCCAAGGGAGAGACCGTCGAGGAGCTCACCGGCCTGGTCGCCGCCATGTACGAGAAGGCGACGCCCATCGAGGTGCCGGGCCGGACCCTCGACGTGGTCGGCACCGGGGGGGACCGGTCCATGTCGGTGAACATCTCCACGATGGCGGCGATCGTGGCCGCGGGCGCCGGCGCCCGCGTCGTCAAGCACGGCAACCGCTCCGCCTCGTCGCAGTCGGGCTCGGCCGACGTACTCGAGGCGCTCGGCATCCGGCTCGACCTCGCCCCGGAGCGCGTGGCCGCGCTGGCCGACGAGGTCGGCATCACCTTCTGCTTCGCCGCCGCCTTCAACCCGGCGATGCGGCACACGGCGGTGCCCCGACGCGAGCTCGGCATCGGGACGACGTTCAACTTCCTGGGCCCGCTGGCCAACCCGACCCGTCCGGCCGCCAACGCCGTCGGCTGCGCGGACCCGCGGATGGCGCCGGTGATGGCTGGGGTGTTCGCGGCCCGCGGCGCGGACGCCTGGGTGTTCCGCGGCGACGACGGTCTCGACGAGCTGACCACGACCACCACCTCGTCGGTGTGGGTCGTCGCCGGGGGAGAGGTCAGCACTGCCACGATCGACCCGGCGGCGCACGGTCTGGCGCCGGCGACCACCGAGGACCTGCGCGGCGGCGACGCCACTCACAACGCCGACGTCGTACGCCGGCTGCTGGAGGGCGACCCGGGGCCGGTCCGCGACGCGGTGCTGCTCAACGCCGGTGCCGCGCTCGCGGTCTACGACGCAACGGGGTCGGCGGTCGACGAGGCGCTGGCCGCCGGGATGGTCAAGGCCCGGGAGGCCGTCGACTCGGGCGCGGCGCAGGCCACCCTGGCGCGGTGGGTGGCCGCGAGCGCGACCTGACCCACCGAGCCGGGCGTCTGTCAGGGAATGGTGATCGGGTAGACGCTGGACAGCAGCGGCAGGCCGGCGGTGTCCGTGATCCCGTCCTTGACCTTCATCTTGTAGGCCTTGCCACGCACGAGGTGGTGCTTGGGCTTGATCTTGACCTTCTTGCCGGTCTTGCTGAACGAGATCTTCGCCTTGACGACCTTCTTGCCCAGCACCAGCTGGACGGTCTTCTTCGAGACCCCGACCACCCGTTCACTGAAGATCAGCACGAACGTCGACGTGGCCTTGAGCCCGGCGCCCTCGGGCTTGCGCTTCAGGATCGTCGGGGGAGTGGCGTCCACGGTGTAGCCGCGCCAGTCCGTCACCGCGATCACGTTGTTCGACGTGTCGAGGGTGCTGACTCGCCACTGGAAGTTTCCGGTGTCGAGGGCGTTGGTCGGCGCCCAGGCGGTCTGTCGGGTCACCACGGTCTCCTGCGTTCCGTTCGAGCCCACCTCACGGCGCTCGAACCGGTACGACGCCGCGTCGGGCGTGGCCGTCCACTGGAACAGCGCGCCCCGGAACGGCACCCGGACGTTGGCTGCCGGCGAGGCCAGCGCCGGCATCGTGCCCAGCACGGAGAACTGGCCCCACGTGCTCCACGTCCCGTCGTTGCCGCTGCTGTCGGTCCGCCGGACCCGCCACACGTAGCTGGTCCCGGTCGGCAGCACCTGGTCGTTGGCCCACGCGGTCTGCTTGATGCCGCCGCGCTGGATCACGCGGTTGGCGGGCGAGGCCGCGGTGTCGGCGTTCTTGTAGACCTCGAGGGTGTAGGCGTTCGCGAAGTCGGCGGGCTGCCACTCGAACGGCTGGGCCGCCGGAGCAGGCCCGTTGGGGCCGATCAGCGCTGGGGCGGGGGAGGCCTTGATGAAGGCCGAGCCAGTCGCGGGCAGGGTCAGCAGGTTGCCGGATCCGTCGATGGCCTGGACCCGCCACCACAGCGGACCCTCGGGGTAGGTCCTGTCGAAGGCCGTGTACGTCGTCTGGTCGACAGTGATGTCGTCAATGATGGCGGTGAACGACGCGTTGGTGGACACCTGCACCCGGTAGGACATCGCTGTCTGGGTCGACTGCTCCCCGGTCGCGGTGGTGACGTTCGCGACGGCCTGGTTGGTGGCCAGGTAGTCCTGCCACGAGAACGTCACCTCGTTGGCAGCGTTCTGGGCGAACTGCAGCCCCTGCACCGTGGACGACGACTTGTCGAACGCGTGGGTCGCCTTCGTCGGGTCCGGAGCGCAGTTGCCGGACGTCTTGCACGGCCGTACGAACCAGTAGTAGGCCACGCCGGCCTGGCTGTCGGGCAGCGCCAGGGTCGGGGTCCACCGCGTGTTGGTCGTTCGTGGCAGCGAGTTCGGATCGGAGTAGTTGCCGAACACCATGTTCTGGAAGTTCGGGTCCCGCGAGAGATAGATGATGTAGAAGTCGACGTCGGTCACCGGGTCCCAGTCCAGGACCGGCGTCTCATTGAGGCCGGAGCACACCTGCACGACCTGTCCCACGGGGGGCTTGATGCAGCCACCGGGCTGGGCGCCAGGCTTGGTGCCAGCGGCGCCGTCGTCGAGCAACGTCGTCGGGTGGAGGCCCACCCGCTGGCCCACGACCGAGTCGAGCTCGGCGATCGTGAACGTCCCGATCGGACCCTGCCCCAACCCCGAGTTGTCGGCGGCGAAGGCCTGGACGAACCAGTCGTACTGGCCGGCGCCGAGGTAGTCGTCACTGTCGTCGGTCCATGCGGGAAAGCTGGGGCTGCCCGTCAAGGGGCTGAAGAAGCCGGTGCCGTGCGTGCCGACCCACACGCGGTAGCGCGTCGCCCCGGTCTGGGGCTCCCAGGTGAGCGACGGGAACCTCCGGGTGGGCGTCGCGCCGGCGGACGGGGTGAGCGGGGTCAGAGCCGGTGCGCCGGTCGTGGGGGGCGTTCCGGAGATGTTGAAGGTGCGCTGTCCGTTGATCGGGATGGCGCTGCCCGTGCCGTTGGCGTCGATGGCCTGGACGGTCCACAGGAACGGACCCTTGGTCGGGTCGAGGTTCGGCGTGTACGACGTCGAGAACGTGTGGGCCACGAGCGTCCCGCCGGTGTAGACGACGGTGATCTCGTACTGCTCGGCGTCCACGAACGGCTGCCACGTCAACGTCGGCACGGTCACCGTCGCCCCGTTCGCCGGGCCGGCCAGCACCACCTGTCCGGGGGTGTAGACGAACTTGCTGATCGCGGAGTAGACACCCTGGATCTCGTTGCCGGGACCGTCCAGGCCCTTGACCCGCCAGAACATCGTGCTGCCGACGCCCGGCAGGCAGCCGGTGCCTCCTGGACCGTTGAGGGCGGAGGGCACGAACGTGGTCTCCGTGGTGAAGCAGGACGCGAACGTGCCGGGCGAGAAGTTCTGGTTGGTGCCCACGTCGAGCCGGTATCGGGTCGCCAGCCGCGCGGGTGTCCACTGGTAGTAGAAGTCGTCGCCGACCGTCGGGTTGAGCACGTTCGCCGGGTACTGCAGCACCGGCACCGCGCCGGCACCCTCCCAGGTGCGCTGGAAGTGCCGCACCGGCAGCGAGGTCCAGTCCGGCGCCTTGTCGAAGACGCTGCGCGGGCGCACCTGCCACCAGTAGTCGTCGACGTCGTAGGTCTTGGGCGGGGAGTAGCGCGTGCTGCGCACGTTGCGCTGGTCGATGATCGTGTTGAACGAGTCGTCGGTGCTGACCCGGATGTCGTAGGTGACCGCACCGGGCAGCGGGTCCCAGTCGAAGACGATCTGCTCGACGACGGCATCGGGCGAAGGGGAGACGACGTTGACCGCGCCGAGCTGGCCGATCGTGTACGAGCGCGACTCCGACGGGATAGTGAGCTGGCCCTGACCGATCTCGGCGGTGACCCGCCACGAGTACGTGCCGGGATCCTGCTGCGAGAACTCGCTCCAGACCAGCGAGGTGGCTCGGGTGTTGACGGACTTGGCGTCGACCCAGTCCGGATTGGCGCTGGTGTCGACGTCGACCACGTAGTCGACCGCACCGGGGACCGCGTTCCAGCGGAACACGGGCGGTTGCCCCGGCTGCGACAGGGTGACGCCGGAGGCCGGGCTGACGAGGGACGGACCCGCGAGCTTGTTGCGCTGGACCGTCGCGCCTGCCCACGAGCCTGTGTCGCCATCCTTGCGGGCCCGGACCCGCCAGTAGAGCCGGGTCATGGGCAGCTGGTCCGGCGGCGTCGCCTTGGTGTTGGCGGTGGTCCGGTCGTAGACCGGGTTCGAGTAGTCCGCGTTCGTCGACACCTGGACGTCGTAGCCGGTCGCGTCCTTCACGGCGCTCCAGGCCAGGATCGGGTTGACGTCGGTGACGCCTCCGTTCGGCGAGAGACCGCCGGGGGTGCCGAGCCCGGCGGCCGTTGCCGGGGGTGTCAGGAAGGCGGAGACTCCCGCCACGAGCACGACGGCCGAGAGCAGCCCGATCAAGCGGGACGTGCGACGTCGACGAACTGACACAGAGTTCCTCCAGGTAGCGGTCCGAAAAACCGTACGTTCGAGGCGTCCTGCAGCATGGAGAAACCTGTCCAGATGGCCCGATCGGACTACGGCGCGCCGCCGATCGGTTCGATTGGCGGCGTCCCCCCACGGGTGGCCCGGCCCGGCTGCCACCTTGCTGGAGTGGCCACCTCCGTGACGATCGGGACGCCGGCCCGCGTCCCCGTGCCTTCCTCGGTGCGCCCGGTGGCCCGCCTGCCGTTCGTCATCACGACCTTCGTGGGCTCGTTCCTCCTCTTCCAGGTGCAGCCGATGGTCGCCCGGATGGCACTGCCCGAACTGGGGGGTGCCCCCGCGGTGTGGAACAGCGCGATGCTCGTCTACCAGGCAGTGCTGCTCGCCGGCTACGCGTGGGCGCACTGGTTGAGCCGGTTCCCCGTGCGTCGACAGGTGCTCGCACACCTGGTGCTGCTCCTGGGCGCCTGTCTGTGGCTCCCGATCGGCCTGGCTTCATTCGAGCCGCCCACCGGCAACAGCGTGGTGCTGTTCGTCCCGATGCTGCTCCTGGTCTCGGTCGGGCCGGTGCTGCTCGCCGTGTCGGCCCAGGCGCCCCTGGTGCAGCAGTGGTTCGCGTCCGGGCGCGGGGCCAACCCCTATCCGCTGTACGCAGCGTCGAACCTCGGCAGCTTCACGGGGCTGCTCGCCTACCCGCTGGTGGTCGAGCCACTGCTGCGCCTGGACACGCAGCGCTGGGGCTGGACCGCCGGGTACGGCGTGCTGGTCCTGCTCGTCGGCGGCTGCGGCTTCCTCACCGTGCACGCCCTGGGCCACACCACCGCCATGGACAAGGCCGCCGTCGCCTTGTCCGATCGCTCGCCGCTGACCCACCGCTCGGTCATCACGTGGATCGTCCTGTCCGCGGTGCCGTCCGGACTCATGCTCTCGACCACGACCCACCTGAGCACCGACATCATGGCGATGCCGCTGTTGTGGGCGATCCCGCTCGGGTTGTACCTGCTCAGTTTCACCGTGGCCTTCGCCAGCCGGCGGGGAGCGGCCCGGGTGATCACGAGGTTCGCACCGGCTCTCCTGTTGATCTTCGGTGCATCTGCGCTGATGAGCGGCGGCACCGCCAACTACGTCGCGGCCGCGCTCTCTGTCGTCACCCTCTTCGCGGTCGCGGTCGCGCTGCACAGCCGGCTCTATGACTCACGTCCGCCGGTGCAGCAGCTCACGTCGTTCTACCTGATCACAGCGGTGGGCGGCGCCCTGGGCGGCGTCTTCTGCGGTCTCGTGGCCCCGCTTGCGTTCGACTGGGTCTACGAGCATCCGATCCTCGTTCTGGCCGCCGGTGGCCTGATCCCGTTGCGCCGGGTCAGCAAGAAGTTCGACCCCGCGACGCTGCCCGTCCCCACGGCCCGGGTGGTCCGTGCCGTGCTGCTCGTGCTGGTGGCGGTCCTGTCGACGGTCCTGAGCTTCACGTCGCAGGTCACGCTGCAGATGGGTCTCCTGGTCGGCCTGTGGGTCATCGGGGTGATGACCTGGTCGTGGCGCCGCGTCTACCTGCTCGTCCTGCTCGGGCTGATGTGCGGACTCGGGGCGCGCAGCACGCTGCCGCCGTCGTTCAACGGCCATCGGGACCGGAGCTACTTCGGCGTCTACACCGTGATCGACGACACCCGCCACCACATGCGGTTGCTCGTCCATGGCGGCACCACGCACGGCATCGAGCTCACGACGCCGGGTATGGAGCGCACCCCGACGGCGTACTACGGCCCGGACTCGGGAATCGGTCTGGTGATGAACCGGGCCCCCGACCTGTTCGGGGCGGACGCCTCGATCGGCGTGGTGGGCCTGGGGGCCGGCACGCTGGCGTGCTACGCCCAGCCCGGCCAGAGCTGGCGGTTCTTCGAGATCGACCCTGTGGTGGTCCGCATCGCGCGCGACTCCGGCCAGTTCCACTTCCTGCGGGACTGCACGCCCGACGCGACCATGACCGTGGGTGACGCGCGCCTCGAGCTGGGCAAGGTCCCGAAGGACTCCTTTGACCTGCTGGCGGTCGACGCATTTTCCTCCGACGCCATCCCGATGCATCTGATGACCCGTGAGGCCTTCGACGTCTACGACCGGGTGGTCCGTGACGACGGGCTGGTCCTGGTGCACATCACCAACCGCTTCATCGACCTCGAGCCCGTGCTTCGCGCGCTGGTGGAACGCCAGGGCTGGAGCGCCGCGGTGCACGCGTCAAGCCCCAGCGACTCCGACATGCGCACCCGGGCCTACGCACCGTCGCTGTGGGTCGCGATGTCTCGCACTCCTGGCGCGCTCGACGGCCAGCTCGTAGAGATCGGCGGCACCTGGCGTCCGCTCGCGGACGGCGAGGTCCGGCCCTGGTCCGACGACTTCGCGTCGGTGCTGCCGCTCCTCAAGTGAGGCCCGCCCTAACTGTCCATCCACCCTGTGGGCGGCGCCAGCAGCTGCACGTCCTTGTCGTTCTTGACCACCGTCCACTGCTCGGTGTGGGTCAGCGCGTATCCGAGGGGTGACTGCGGGTCCACGAAGGCGTACGCCGGGTGCGCCTCTCGGATCATGTCGTCCCAGCCGGGATCGAGGTCGTTGATCCGCATCATCGTCCGGAGCTGGTCATTGGTGTAGATGTCGCCGTAGCCGCTGAACATGAAGTCCAGGTCGGGGTAGCGCCACATCAAGTAGCCACCGAAGACGGACTCGTTGAGGATCCGGGTGCCGGCCGGCATCGCGGTCAGCGTGGGTTCGACCCACTTCGGCTGCGGCGGGGGTTCGTCGCTGGTGGCGGGCACTATGGCCGCGAGGACGCCGAGCGAGGCGACCGCGACGCCGATCATCAGCCATCGCTCCTGGCTGCCGAGACGGCGTACGGAGCCGACCACTCTCTGAAGCTGGAAGGCCGCGACCGGGACCAGCATGCAGGCCGCGAACGGCACCGTGCGCTGGGAGTAGACGGTGAAGCCTGCGGCGAGGCCGACCATCGCGATCGTTGACCAGTCCGCGCCGCGCCGGACCATGACGAGGACGGTGACGAGCAGGATCAGGAGGAGTGCCAGGCAGTTCGCCATCGTGAAGTCTGGCGGCGCCCACTCCGTGAAGTACTGGCCGCGGGAGTTCACGACGAGCACCCCGGGCAGCAGCGCGCTGCCCACCGGGGTGATCAGTCCGGCAGCCAGGCCGGCGACCACGGGGATGGCAGCGAAGCGGACGATCATGAGACCACGGATCTTCCGGTCCATGACCAGGCCGACCACGGCGACGGCGCAGATGATGATCCCGAGTGGCCACATGCCATGGCACATCGCCCAGAACCAGATGAGGGGCACCGCCAGCCAGGCTCGCCAGCCCGGGACGTCGGCACTGTGCCGCACCGACATCCAGAGCGCCACGATGAGTGCTGCGGCCAGGTAGCTGAGCACCTGGGGCCGCATGGACAGGCCGGGGGAGCAGGCCAGCAGCGCCACGATGAGCAGCGGCGCGGCCACCACGCGGTCCGCCCAGCGACGTGCGGTCAGGTAGAGGGTCAGCGTGAGGGCGATGAACTGGAAGCCGGCGTACCACGCGACGCCCGGCAGCCCGAACCGCTCCTCGAGCCGGGCCATCAGCTCCTGGGGCAGCCACTGCGTGGGAACCCAGTCGGCCGTCGCCCACGCCGTCACGTGGCCGGGGTTGCGCAGCGACCAGTGGTGCAGGAACTCACTGCCGAAGCGGAGGTGGAAGTAGGTGTCGGGGTTCGACAGGGGCGCCGCAGCCGTGCGCACCATCACCACGAAGGTGACGACCACCATCGTGATGGGCACGACCGTCCTGGTCAGCAGCGTCACGCGCGATGGTGCCGGCCGTGCCTCGTCCAGTGGCGGGACTGCCGTCTCCGCCGCGTCCAAGGTCGTCGCCATCCTCGTCTCCTTCTGTTGGAACGAGGCTACGGAGCCGAGCACCCCAGTGCCGGGAACTTGCCGATAATGGTCAATCGTGACCAGTGGCCGAGCCGAAGGGCTGAGCCCTCACTCGAGTCCGAGCGAGAAAGCCGCCTCGAGGTCGTGGCGCGAGTAGGCGCGGAAGGCGATGTGGGTCTCGGTGGAGGTGACGCCGGGGACCTTGTTGAGCCGGTCGGCGACCACGTCGGCGATGTCCTCGTGGGCCCGGACGCGGACCAGCACGATCAGGTCGATCTCGCCGGTCACGGAGTAGACCTCGCTGACCCCGTCGAGCGCGGCTATCGCCTCGGCCACTTCGGGGATCCGGGCCACGTCGGCCTTGACGAAGACGATGGCGGTGATCACGCGACCCAAACTATCGGTAGCGCCTATCGCGCGGGCTGGTGGACGGTCGCGAGGTCGCGGCGGTCGGCGAAGGGGACCAGCGAGCGTCGTGACTCGGCGACCGCCTCGTGCACGGCAAGGTGCCGGGTGGCGCCGGCGACCGGGCAGACCCACTCGCCCTCGACGTCGACGAGCCGGATGCCGTCGGACTCGAGCCAGCGCAGCACCTTCTCGGACTCCTCGGCGCTCGCGGCCGGCACCGGGCCGGGCGCGTCGCCGACAGTCTCGGCCGACAGCCGCAGCTCGGCGACGTATTGATGCGCGTCGGAGCCCGGCGGGATCACGCCGGCGGCGGCAAGCCGGCCGTGCCGGACGACGTGCACCGCCCAGCGCCCGTCGGCCTCGCGGCGGGTGGCCACGATCTCGGGGCAGCCGGAGAGCGCGGTCAGCCGCTGGGTGCGGGCCGCGGCCCGCACGAACGCCGCCAGCCGGTCGCGGTGGACGCCGGCCTCCTCGAACCGCTCGTCGGCCGCCAGTGACTCCATGCGGCGGTTGATCGCGTCGACCACCTCGTCGGGCCGGCGGAGCAGGGTGTCCTGGAGCAGCCGCACCACCGCGGCGTACGTCGTGGCGTCGGTGCTGCCGTCGCACGGCGAGAGACAACGGCCCAGCTCGGCCAGGACGCACGGGGCGCGGGACGGCACCTTGCCGAACCGGTCACTGCACTGGCGGACCGGGAAGGTGTCGTGGAGCGCGGCGAGGCACTTCTCGGCGACCTTGCGGGACGAGAAAGGGCCGAGGTAGTCGGCGTCGTCCCCGAGCACCCGGGTGACCAGGGAGAGCCGGGGCCAGGGTTCGCGGGTCAGCTTCACGAAGTGCATCCGCTCGGGGAACCGGGAGCGACGGTTGTAGCGCGGCTTGTGCTGGGCGATCAGCCGCAGCTCGCGGACCTGCGCCTCGAGTGCCGTGCTGCAGACGATGCCCTCGACGGTCGTGGCCAGCCCGACCATCTCGCCCATCCGGGACCGGGTCTCGGAGGCGGTGAAGTAGGAACGCACCCGGGTGCGCAGGTCGCGCGAGGTGCCGACGTAGAGGACCCGGCGAGCGTCGTCGCAGAACAGGTAGACACCGGGGGAGTGCGGCAGTCCCTCGGCGAGGTGGCGCTTGCGACGCTGGGCGGTGGACACCCGCGCGGAGAACGTCTGGAGCTCCTCGAGGGTGTGCACCCCGAGGCCGCCGAGCCGCTCCATCAGCCCGTGCAGCACGTCGACGGTGGCCCGCGCGTCGGAGAGGGCGCGGTGGTTGGGCGTGGTGGTGGACCGGAACGCCCGCGCCAGGGAGGAGAGCTTGCAGTTGGGGGCGTCGTCGCGGGTGATGACCCGGCGCGCCAGCCTGGCGGTGTCGACGACCTCGAACCGCGGCCAGGGCCGGCCCTGCTGCTCGTTGAAGTGCTTGAGGAAGCCGACGTCGAACGGCGCGTTGTGGGCGACCAGGATGGTGCCGGCGGCGAACTCGAGGAACGCCGGCAGCGCGGACTCGACCGGCGGAGCGTCGGCGACCATGGCGTTGCTGATGCCGGTGAGCACGGCGATGAACGGCGGGATCTCGGCGCGCGGGTTGACCAGGGTCTGGAACTCGCCGAGCACCTCGCCGCCGCGCACCTTGACCGCGCCGATCTCGGTGATCATCGAGCCCGCCTCGGCCGAGCCCCCGGTGGTCTCGAGGTCGACGACGGTGAAGGTGAGGTCGCGCAGCGGGCGGCCCAGCTCGTCGAAGCTGCGCTGGGACTCCCAGCGGGAGGCAGCTTCGTGGACCGTGGTGCTCACACGAGCGACGGTAGGTGCGCACGCCGACAGTCCGGTGGACCCCACGCCCAACACGACTGCGCAGCGGCTGAGTAGGGTCGGGAGAGTGCCGCCGATCGATGAAGAACCGCCGCCGCTCCCAGCCGGGTTCCTCCGGGTCATCCCACTGGGAGGGGTCGGGGAGATCGGTCGCAACATGGCCGTGCTCGAGTTCGACGGCCGGCTGCTCATCATCGACTGCGGGGTGCTGTTCCCCGAGGAGCACCAGCCCGGCGTCGACCTGGTGCTGCCCGACTTCACCCACCTGCAGGACCGCTGGGACGACATCGAGGCGGTGATCCTCACCCACGGGCACGAGGACCACATCGGTGGCGTGCCCTACCTCATCCAGGCCGGCCTGCGCGCGCCCCTGGTGGGGTCGCGGTTCACGCTCGGGCTGCTGGACGCCAAGCTCACCGAGCGCCGCCTGGACTCGGACGAGACCGAGGTGGCGGCCGGCCAGACCGTGCAGTTCGGTCCCTTCACGTGCGAGTTCGTCGCGGTGAACCACTCGATCCCCGACGCGCTCGCGGTCGCAGTGACGACCGAGGCCGGGACGCTGTTCCACACCGGCGACTTCAAGGCCGACATGACCCCGCTCGACGGCCGGCTGACCGACATGGCGGCGTTCTACCGGCTCGGCGACCGTGGCGTGGACCTGCTGCTCAGCGACTCGACGAACGCCGACGTGCCGGGCTTCGTAGCGACCGAGCGCGACATCGGGCCGGTCCTCGATCGGGTGGTCGGCGAGGCGACCGGCCGGGTCTTCGTGGTGTGCACGTCGAGCCACGTGCACCGCATCCAGCAGGTGCTCAACACGGCCCGCAACCGGCAGCGGCACGTGGCCATCATCGGGCGGTCGATGGTCCGCAACGTCCGCATCGCCGACGAGCTCGACTACCTCAGCGTCCCACCCGGACTGGTGCTCTCGGTGGAAGAGGTCAACAAGCTGCCGGACGACGGGATGCTCGTGCTCTGCACGGGGTCCCAGGGCGAGCCGGCCGCTGCGCTGAGCCGGATGGCCAGGGGGCAGCACAAGGACTTCACGCTCAGCGAGGGCGACCTGGTCATCTTCGCGAGCTCGCTGATCCCCGGCAACGAGAGCGCCGTCTACCGGCTCATCGACCGGCTGGCGTACTCCGGCGTCGACGTGATCACCCGCCAGCAGGCGCCGATCCACGTCAGCGGCCACGCCGCCGCCGGCGAGCTGACCGGGGTGCTCAACGCCCTGCGCCCGCGCAACTTCATGCCGGTGCACGGCGAGGGCCGGCACCTGCGCGCACACGCCAAGCTCGCGATGCTGGTCGGCGTACCGGAGGACCGGGTGCTGGTCGTCCGCGACGGAGCCGTGGTCGACCTGGGTGACGGGAAGGCCTCCGTGGTCGGTCGGGTGTCGGCCGGCTTCACCTACGTCGACGGCGGCGGCGTCGGCGATGTGGGGGAGGAGAGCCTCCGCGACCGGCTGATCCTCGGCGACGAGGGGTTCATCTCCGCCGTGGTCGTCGTCGACTCCCGGTCGGGCACGGTGGTCGCGGGACCGGAGATCTCCGCCCGGGGCTTCGCCGACGAGGACGCGCCGCTCGACGACATCCGGCAGCGGGTGGCCGACGACATCGCCAACTCGCCGCACTCACAGCCCGTCGATCCCGACGAGCTGCGTCGCATCATCCGCCGGTCCATCGGTTCGCAGGTCAACCGGGTGCACCGGCGCCGGCCGATGATCCTGGTCTACGTCGTCGAGACCTGAAACTCACCTCGTCACCGTGGCCCAGAGTGAGACCGTTGGGCCCATGGAGCTCCCCGAGGCGGTTCGAGCGCGGCTGGTGTCGCTGGTCGCCGCGAGCCTCGCCGAGGTGTCGCCGCTGCCCGCGGCCCTCAAGCAGGTCGCCGGCTTCGCGCCTGCCCGCCGCGCCCGGCTCGGCGCGACCGCGATCCTGTCCGAGCTCGAGCGCGACGACGGGCTGAGGGAGCGGGTCGCGGTCCAGGTCCGGGTCCGGGCCACCGGTGACGACGCAGACGTGGCCGTGCTGGCCTGGCTGGAGCGCTCCGAGGGCTGGCAGGACGC
>JAWWPK010000557.1:0-4722 GCA_033854925.1 Nocardioidaceae bacterium
GCCCTCCTGGCCCTGCGAGCTCATCGCCATGAACAGAGCCCCGAGCACGGCGAGCGCCCAGACCAGGCCCACCTTGGCCAGCGCGCGTATCACGGTCGCGCCGAGTCCCCGAGATGTGTTCCACATGCGCTCCAGTGTCCGGCAACTGCCTTCTCGGGGAACCCGCCTTTCGGACAAAGGATGCGCCCCGGTCTGGTCCGGCTCATGCGGCGGAGGGACTAGCGTCGCCCGCATGGCTAGCGACCTCACCGGGCCGGTCCGCGTCGAGCACGACGGTCCCGTGACCACGGTGATCCTGCACCGACCGCACGCCCGGAACGCGGTCGACGGCCCCACCGCGCAGGCCCTGGCCGACGCGTTCCGCGCGTTCGACGCCGACGACGGCGCCAGCGTCGCGGTGCTGTACGGCGACGGCGGCACCTTCTGCGCCGGTGCCGACCTCAAGGCGATCGGCACCGAGCGCGGCAACCAGGTGCAGGAGACCGGCGACGGCCCGATGGGGCCGACCCGGCTGCGGCTCGGGAAGCCGGTGCTCGCCGCGGTCGAGGGGTACGCCGTCGCCGGCGGCCTCGAGCTCGCACTCTGGTGCGACCTCCGGGTGGCGGCGAGCGACGCCAGGCTGGGGGTCTTCTGCCGACGCTGGGGGGTGCCCCTCATCGACGGGGGCACGGTCCGGCTGCCGAGGCTGATCGGCACCGGCCGGGCCTTGGACCTGGTCCTCACCGGGCGCGAGGTCGACGCCGAGGAGGCGCAGCGGATCGGCCTCGTGGACCGCGTCGTCCCACCCGGTCAGGCCCGCGCGGCAGCCGAGCAGCTCGCCCACGAGCTCGCGCAGCTGCCCCAGGTCTGCCTGCGCCAGGACCGGCTCTCCCTCCTCGAGCAGGACGGGAGGTCCGAGGAGGACGCGATGGCCAACGAGCTGCGGCACGGCATCACGAGCCTGCAGTCCGGGGCGCTCGAGGGCGCGCAGCGGTTCGCGTCAGGCGAGGGGCGGCACGGGGCGTAGCCTCCCGTGCACCCGCACGAGCTCGCTCGGGTCGTTGTCGTCGAGGCAGACCGCGATCAACGTGCCTGGACGCTTGCCCTCGTAGACGTCCCAGCCGACCTCGAAGCTCACCTGGCGCACCTCCCCGGCAGTGGTGCGGATCAGCGCCGAGGCGGGGACGGCCCGGTCCCCGAACCCGGCGAACGAGCAGCGGTGGTCGGCGACCGCCCGCTCGACGACGCGTGCGTACGCGTCGGCCTCCGCCGTGCCGCCCGGCTGCGCGGAGGGAGCGGTGGCGTGCTGGCCGCCGACCACCACGAGGGTGAGCAGACCACCCAGCGCGGCACCTTTGAACGTCGCCAGCACGACGCGCAGGGGGCGCCGGGGCCTCCGTCGGTGTCGAGCCGTGTCCACGTGGGCTCAACGAGGTCCGCGGAGCCAGGTTCCGTGTGGTGTGGACCACCTGAAGTCAAGACGTAACTTGCGTGCGCGAGGATGTCGTTATGCCCTGGTTCGCCTCTCCCGAAGAGGTCACCGAGCGACTCGCCGCGACCGGCTACCTGGCCGACCCGGCCACGTCGACGACCGCCTACCTCGCCGGCGTACTCGAGAAGCCGCTGCTCGTCGAAGGCCCGGCGGGCGTCGGCAAGACCGAGCTGGCGAAGGCGGTCTCCCGCGCCACCGGCGCCGACCTGGTCCGGCTGCAGTGCTACGAGGGCCTCGACGAGGCCCGCGCCCTCTACGAGTGGAACTACAAGAAGCAGCTGCTCCGCATCCAGGCCTCGACCGGCGACGACCAGACCTGGTCGGAGACCCACGACGACATCTTCACCGACGAGTTCCTGCTCACCCGGCCGCTGCTCACCGCGATCCGCCGCGACGAGCCGACGGTGCTGCTCATCGACGAGGTGGACAAGACCGACGTCGAGGTGGAGGGGCTGCTGCTCGAGGTGCTCTCCGACTTCCAGGTGACCATCCCCGAGCTCGGCACCCTCGAGGCGGTGCGCCGCCCCTACGTCGTCCTGACCTCCAACGCCAGTCGCGAGCTGTCGGAGGCGCTGAAGCGGCGTTGCCTCTACCTGCACCTGGACTACCCCGACGAGGAGCGCGAGCTCGAGATCGTGCTCTCCCAGGTCCCGGACCTCGAGGAGCGGGTCGCCGGCCAGCTGGTCGCCACCGTCGCGCGACTTCGCGACCTCGAGCTGAAGAAGCCGCCGTCCATCGCCGAGTCCGTCGACTGGGCCCGCACGCTGATCGCCCTCGAGATCCGCGACCTCGACGACAAGGCGGTAGACGACACCCTCGGCGTCGTGCTCAAGCACGCCTCGGACCACGAGCGCGCGATCCGCGAGCTGCGGCTCCGGAAGTAGCCGAGTCATGAGCAGCGGGCTCGTCGAGCGCCACATCGCGTTCCTGGAGGCGCTGCGCGGGGCGGGGCTGGCCGTGTCGCTGGCCGAGGACCTCGACGCGGTGGCCGCGCTGAGCGCCCTGCCGTGGGACCAGCGCGCCACCGTGAAGGACGCGTACGCCGCCACCCTGGTCAAGCGGCAGAGCCTTCGGCCCACGTTCGACGCGCTCTTCGACGTCTACTTCCCGCAGCTGGTCGGGGAGGGTGCCCAGCGCGAGGAGTCCGACGAGGCCAGTGCTGACAGGAGCAGCCCGGTCCGCGACAACGCCCAGGCGCTGGCCGAGTTCCGGGAGCGGCTCGCGGAGGCGCTGGCCGACGGCGACCAGGAGGCGCTGGCCCGGCTCGCCGTGGAGATGGTGGGCCGGTTCGGGGCGATGCCGGGCCGCGGTCCGGGGCTGTCCAGCTGGTCGGCGTACACCGCGCTGCAGCGGGTCTCGCCGTCCGAGCTGGTCGACCGGATCGTCCGGGCGCTGCTCGGCGAGGGGCGCACGGAGGAGGAGGCGACGCGGGTGGCGGGCCGGCGGGTCGGTGGCTTCACCCGCCACGTCGAGGACGACGCGCGCCGGCGGATCGCCGAGGAGAAGGGTCCCGACCACGTCGCGGACGTGGCGGTCAGGCCGAGCATCGACCGGATCGACTTCACCGCGGCGCGCAAGGCGGACCTCGAGGAGATGCGCCGCGAGATCTACCCGCTGGCCCGGCGGCTGGCGACCCGGCTCACCCAGGAGCACCACGCCCGGCGGCGCGGGCCGCTCGACTTCCGGCGTACCGTCCGCGCCTCGATCTCCACCGGGGGAGTCCCCCTCGCCACCCACCACCGCCCCAAGCGTCCGCACCGCAACGAGCTCGTCGTGCTGTGCGACGTGAGCGGCTCGGTCGCGAACTTCGCCCAGTTCACGCTGCTGCTTGTCTTCGCGCTGCGCGACCAGTTCCAGAAGGTGCGCGCGTTCACCTTCATCGACCACATCCACGAGGTCACCCACCACTTCAAGCCGGGCGCGGACGTCGTCGACGTGATGGCCGACCTCGCAGCGAGCACGTCGCAGGCGGCGCTGTGGGGCCGGACCAACTACGGCCGGTCGTTCACCAAGTTCGTCGAGGAGCACTCCGACGCGCTGGGCCCGAAGTCGTCGCTGCTGATCCTGGGTGACGCGCGCTCCAACTACTCCGACCTCGCGCTCGACAAGCTCAAGGAGATGGAGCGCAACTCCCGGCACGCCTGGTGGCTCAACCCCGAGCACCGCCGGCACTGGGACACCGGCGACTCGGTCGCGGGGAAGTACGGCGACGTCGTCCCGATGGTGGAGTGCCGCAACCTCACCCAGCTGGGCGAGTTCGTGCACGACATCCTCTAGCTCGGGGTCAGGCCGGCGCGAGGTAGCCGAGGTCGCGCAGGCGGTCCAGCTCGGCCACTACCTCGGGCGCGGCGTCGGCCACTCGGGCACCCGCGAGGTAGACCCCCTCCGACGACGACCCGGCCGCGTCGAACACGATCGTGGTGCGCTGGTCGTCGCCGGCGCTGACCAGGGAGCCGAGCAGCGCGACCGGGTCGGCGCGGTCCTCGAGCGCGAGCATCCGGGTCGCGCCGGGCAGCCGCGGCACCTGAGCGGCGGGCGCACCCGCGGTGACCACCTGGTCGACCACGAAGGGGAGCGGCCGCTCGAGCGTCGCCAGCTCGGCGGCCACGACGCCGCCGGCTCCGGTGCCGACCAGCATCACGTGGGCGTCGTCATCGCCGGCGACCGCTGCGGCGATGGTCTGCGCCACCTCGGCGGCGTAGGGGGTGAGGTCGCCGGCGACCAGTCTGGGCGCCGGTGTCTCCCGGGGAGCCGGACTCGTGGGACGGCCGACGTAGGCGACGTAGCGGCCGGGCGCGGTGCGGTGGACG
This sequence comes from Nocardioidaceae bacterium, assembly GCA_033854925.1. Classification (GTDB taxonomy): domain Bacteria; phylum Actinomycetota; class Actinomycetes; order Propionibacteriales; family Nocardioidaceae; genus Nocardioides. The sequence goes on from JAWWPK010000557.1 coordinate 4,282, forward strand.
AGCACCATGCTGTCCTGCGACTCCAGCGTCGCCATCAGGTCGGTCAGCGACGACGGGACCCGCGGGGCCTCCACGGCAGCCGCCTCGCCCACTCGCGGCCGCGGGTCCGCCAGCAGCCAGCCGGCCACGTCGCGCAGAGCGGCCGAGGAGTCCTGGCGCATCGGGTCGACGCCCAGGGCGCGCAGCCCGCCGCGTGCGGCGCGACGTCCGGCTTCACCCGAGACGAAGCCGGCCGTCAGCGCCGAACGCATCTGCAGCCCGTCGAGCAGCCCTCCGCCACCGGACACGACCTGGTCGAGGAGCTCGGGGTTGGCAGCGGCGAGCTCGCTCAGGAACTTGGCCACGCCGTCGCGGTCGAGCGCGTCGGTCTCGATCAGACCGGCGCTGACGATCGCTCCGCCGAGCGCGACGCTGGGAGCGAGGTAGCCGATCGCGCGGCCG
>JAWWPK010000558.1:0-14057 GCA_033854925.1 Nocardioidaceae bacterium
CACAGCAGACCGAGCCCCGTGGACACAGTGGTCGAGTCCACGACCGTGGCCCAGTCGCGTCTCGCGCTGCGTCGACGGATGATCAGTGCCAGACCGACGAAGACCCCCGGATAGAGAGCGAGCCAGAAGACGTCCGCCATCGACGGGTACGGCGGGTCGACCACGTTCCGGGACAGGTACGCATCCACCAGGATGCCGGAGGCGTTGAGGAACACCCCGCCGGCGAACAGGTACCACGGCAACGGGGCAGCCACCTTGTTGCGGCGTACGCCGAACACGATGGACGCGGCCGCGACCCAGCCGATCCCGACCTTGACCACGGTCTGCGCCACCGTGTCGCCCGGGATGAAGAAGAAGACGACGACCGCGCCGAGGACGATCGTCAGGTAGGTCTTCCACAGCGGGTGCATCTCAACCCACCATGATCGGCGGCACAGGGCGCAGGACAGTCGTGAACGGGTCGGCGGCCGGCGGCGTTCGGGAGAGCAGCATGTTCGAAAACCTCGCAACGAGCGTTGTACTCAGCATCGCAGGCTTCCTTCGCCAACCGGCCACAATCACGTAATTGCCCGGGGACGTCCGGGTCTCCTTCTGAAGGGAGCTGTGCGAATGGTGTTGGCCGACGCGAAGCAGGTGGCGTTCGTCGGGGTGAGCGACCTCGACGTGGCAGAGCGGTTCTACGGCAGCGTGCTCGGCCTCCCGCTCGAGGATGGTCGTCCGTTCTCGCTGGTCACCGGCACCGGGGTCGGCGCCGCCCAGCTGCGCATCACCCTGGTCGAGGAGGTCCGCGCCGCGCCGTACACCGTCCTGGGCTGGCAGGTCCCCGACCTCGAGGGCGAGATCGACCGGCTGGGGGGCGCGGGGGTCACGTTCAACCGGTACGACGGGTTCGACCAGGACGACCGAGGCATCTGGACCGCGCCCAGCGGGGCGCGGATCGCCTGGTTCCACGACCCGGACGGCAACAACCTCTCACTCCAGGCCTGAGCTGGGCGTCGAGTCCGGTTCTCAGGTCCACGTGCGCCGAACTCCTGCAGTGCTCCGAACGGGGACCGTCCCCGAGCTGCCCGGAAATCAGTAATTGAAGAATTCTTCATGTGACAAACTGAGGACCTTGCGGGCTGGGCGGGAGCGCTGCAGCCCAAGAAGGGGACCTGGACCAGACATGGCCGTACCGCTCTACCATGCCAAAGCGGAGCTGTTCCGCGCGCTCGGGCATCCGGCGCGCATCCGCATCCTCGAGCTGCTCAGCGAGCGGCCACACGCCGTGCACGAGCTGCGGGAGCACGTCGAGATCGAGGCCAGCAACCTCAGCCAGCAGCTGAGCGTGCTCCGCCGCACGCAGATGGTCGTCTCGGCCCGCAGGGACGGCGAGGTGGTCTACTCCCTCTCGGCGCCGGAGGTCCGCGACCTGCTGCTGGCCGGCCGCCGGATCCTGGCGAAGCTGGCTCCCGACATCGACCTCGAGTGGGCCGGCGCTACCGCCGTCACAGGCAAGTCGAGCTAGTCCGCGTCGCCCACGCGGTGGCCAGCAGTCAGGACGTCAGGCGAGCTCCTGCAGCGCCTTCAGCTGGTGGGCGTCCCTCTCGATCGCCCTCTGCGTGTCCTCCCTGGTGATGGCCAGGCTCGCGGCCAGGAAGAAGATCGCCAGGCTGAACACGATCACGACCAGCAGGTCGACCCACTCCGGCAGCCACAGGTGCGCGCCGTCGCCGTACCTGCCCAGCGCGCCGATGACCACGGTGCCTCCGATCCAGGGTGCGATCCACCACGCGTGCACGAGCTCGTCGGTCAGGTTGGTGTCCGCGCGGGTGGACCCGATCCCGAAGATGGCGAGCCCCACAACCAGCGCACACGCCAGCTTCCACGTGTAGTTGTAGCCGCCCCAGTAGATGATCATGTTGGCCGCGCAGAACGCCGCGGGCAACAGGATCTGGGGCATCGGGCAGCGGTAGGGCCGCGGTCGGTCGCCGTCGGTGCGATGGAGCGCAGCCAGGGCGACCGGCGCGAAGGCGTACATGATCGCCGTGGCGCCGGTCACCACGTTGACCAGGGAGTTCCAGCTCTTGAACGGCCCGAACGCGACCACGCCGATCACGGCGGCGAGCAGGATCGAGACGACGGGAACCCCGTTGCGCGTGCTGGCCAGCGCCTGGGGCATCTCGTCCTCCTCGCCCAGGGCGTAGGAAAGCCTGGCGCTGGTGCCGACGTAGACGATGCCGGTGCCTGCCGGGGAGATGACAGCGTCGATGATGAGCACCGTGGCCAGCCACGTGGCCCCGACGGCCAGGGCGAGGGTGTACCAAGCCCCGTAGTCGGACGGGTCCTTGCCGAGCGGGTGCTGCCAGCCCCCGGACACGTCGCTCGGCTTGACGCCGGCGATCAGCACGATCTGCAAAAGCGTGTAGAGCAGCGCCCCGATGCCCATGGAGATCAGGATCGCCCGGCTGAGGTCCCTCTTCGGGTCCTTGGCCTCGCCCGCCAGCTGAGCCGCCTGCTCGAAACCCTGCAGGGCGAAGACCACGCCGCCCGGCAGGGCGGCGAAGACGCCGTGCCAGCCGTAGGGCATGAACCCGCCGCCCGCAGTGAAGTTGCCGCCGTGGAAGGACAGCGAGGCGATCACGCCGATGGCCAGGATCGGCACGGCGGTCTTCCAGATCACCACGATCGAGTTGCCCTCCGACATGAACTTGGCGCCGGCCAGGTTCATGAGCGTGAAGATGACCATCAGAATCACGGCGACGACCAGGCCGCGGTGGGTGAGCAGCGCGTTGTCGTCCACCAGCTTGGCGTGGTCGCTGACCCAGCCCACGCTGTTGACGTAGGTGATCGCGGCCAGCACCTCGATCGGCGCGATGAAGACCGCCTGCAGCCACGACGCCCAGCCGGCCACGAAGCCTGCGACCGGGCCGTGGGAGTAGTAGGCGAACCGGCCCGGCCCACCTGCGATGGGGTACGTCGCCCCGAGCTCGGCGTAGACCAGGGCGAGCATGCCGAGCATGCAGGCCGCCAGCATCCAGGACAGGATCGAGGCCGGGCCCGCGATGTTGGCGGCGTTGAGCGCACCCAGCAACCATCCGGACCCGATGATCGACCCGAGCGACACGAACAGCAGCCCGTAGAAGCCGATGCTGCGCTCGAGCGAGCCGCCGCGAATGGTTGGTTCGGTGGTGCTCATGCCGGCTCCTCCACTGCGAGCCGAGGCCCGCTTCCGAGTGATGTGGCGGCGGCCGCCGTCCCGAGCAATCTGACCACTCGAATATTGCGGTGACTAGCCTCTGGACGTGGCGAGTACTGGCACCCGCGTCGCGGACTGCGTCTTCTGCAGGATCGTTGCAGGTGAGGTCGACGCGGAGCAGGTGCTCGTGGAGGACGACTTCGTCGCGTTCCTCGACCAGCGGCCGGTGTTCAAGGGCCATGTGCTCCTGGTCCCGCGTGAGCACGTCGTCACGCTGCCCGACCTGCCGGCCTCGCTCCGCGACGGCTTCCTGGCCGCGGCCCAGCGGCTCGCCACCGCGGTCGTCGACGGGTTGGGCGCGCAGGGCAGCTTCGTCGCCATGAACAACGTCGTCAGCCAGTCGGTGCCCCACCTGCACCTGCACGTGGTGCCTCGGACCAAGGGCGACGGGCTGCGCGGCTTCTTCTGGCCGCGCACCAAGTACGCCGACGCAGCCGAGCAGGCGTCGTACGGTGAGCGGCTGCGGGCCGCGCTCACCTGAACCTGGCAGATTTTTGGCATGCGCAACCAGTTCGCCAGGTGGTACGTCTCCTGTGCATGAAGCTCGCGCTGCTCGGCACCGCCCTGGCCGGTGTTCTCGTCGTCTCCGCCGCACCTGTTGGTGCCGCCCCCACACCGGTCCACGGGGCTGCCGCCCGCGAAGCGGTCGTGACGCCCGGCTCATACCTCACCGTCGTGAACCGTGGTCCGGAGCAGCGCGAGTTCGGTGGCATCGAGCCGCGCTCGCAGAGCCTGGTCCTGGTCTCGCCGACCGGGGAGCAGCGCGTGGTCTACACGCGCAAGGTGAGACACTTCCTCACCTTCGTCCTGGCCGACTGGTCCGTGGACGGTGCGACCGCACTGCTGGTGGCGCCGGACCGGACAGGCGCCGACCTCATCAGGGTCGACGTGGCCACTGGGGTGGCGCAGTCGCTCGACGTGCCCCGGCTCAACAGCGCGATCCTCGACCCGACCGGTGACGGCGCGGTCGCGACGGTGTTCAAGGGGAAGCGGAGCAGCACCCTCGTGCTCGACGCGATCTCGTGGACCGGCACGGTGACCCGGCTGCGCGACAGCGTCAGCGGGACGATGATCGCCGGACCCGGTGGCACGGTGCTGACCGCCGACGGGAAGAACGGGCGGCAGCAGCTGCTGCTGTCCACGACCACCGGGGCCCTCGTCAACCAGTTCCACGGGAAGGGCTTCTGCTCCCCGGTCCGCTGGTGGGACGCCAACCGGCTGCTCGAGTCGTGCAGCAACGCCTACGACCTCTACCTCGTCGACCCGACCACCGGCAGCAAGAGCCGGCTGACCAGCGGGCACGGCCGCAACGACTACGGTCACCTCGACGCCCGGCAGCTGGGCTCCCAGCTCTACGTCCAGGTCGCGGGCCCCTGTGGCTACACCTTCGTCGCGAAGGTGGCCCACGGGTCGACCAGGGCGATCAAGGTGCCCGGCGCCGTTGGCAACATCATCATGGTGAACACGATCGGCAGCGACCTGGTCCTCGAGCACACCGCCAGCTGCGACGGCCAGCGCCCGAGGTCGGTGCTTGCGACGTACGACCCGGCGACCCATCACGAGACACCACTGGTCACGCTCGGCAAGCACGAGGACTTCGGCGGCATCCTGGTGCTCGGCGAGGTGCACGCGACCACCTACTGATCTGACAGCGCGGACCGGTCGCCTACAGTGGCGGACCATGGGTCGATACGACGGACGGGTGGCAGTCGTCACTGGCGCTGCGCAAGGAATCGGCTTCGGGTGTGCCACCCGGTTCGCCGAGGAAGGCGCGTCGATCGCGGTCGTCGACCTCGACGAGGGCGCGGCCTCGGCCGCAGCTGCGAAGCTGCCGCTGCAGGGTGACGCGAAGGCGATCGGCGTCGGCGCCGACGTCAGCAACACCGAGGCCGTCGAGGGCGCCGTCGCCCGCGTCGTCGAGGAGCTCGGCGGGATCCACGTGCTGGTCAACAACGCCGGCATCACCCGCGACAACCTGCTGTTCAAGATGACCGACGAGGACTGGGACCTGGTCATCGGCGTGCACCTGCGCGGCGCCTTCCTCATGACCCGGGCCGCTCAGAAGCACTTCGTCGAGCAGAAGTACGGCAAGATCCTCAACCTGTCGAGCGTCAGCGCCCTGGGCAACCGCGGACAGGCCAACTACTCGGCCGCGAAGATGGGCATCCAGGGGTTCACCCGCACCCTCGGCATCGAGCTCGGCCCGTTCGGGATCAACGCCAACGCCATCGCCCCCGGCTTCATCGCGACCGAGATGACCGACGCAACGGCGCGCAGGCTCAAGATGGAGCCCGAGGAGCTGCGTCGCCTCAACGCCGAGGCGAACCCGGTCCGCCGGGTCGGCGAGCCCGCCGACATCGCCGCCGCGGCGGCGTTCCTGTGCAGCGACGAGGCGTCGTACATCACCGGCCAGACGCTGTACGTCGACGGCGGGGCCAAGCTCGGCTGATCCAGACCTGTCGGGGGCCTCCCGCGGAACCCCGGCGCGCCTCCCGATGTCTGAGCGAGGCTGGGCGCACCATCGAAGTCCACCAGTTCAGTAGAGAACCGCCCGTGACCACCCACTTCCCCCACGATCGGAGTACGCACGTGCGACGTCGTACCGCGACCGCCAGAAGAGGACGCAGCATCGCCGCGGCAGTTCTCGTCACCTCCGTCGCCCTCGTTCTCGCCGGCTGCGGCAAGGACGACGGCACCGGCGGCTCGTCCGGCAGCGGCCCAGAGGCGCAGAACGTGGCCCTGGGCGCCGAGATGAAGGCCACCTGGCCGCTCACCGGGCTCCCGGTCACCGGAGCCGACGTGGCCGCCCAGGAGCACCCGGTGATGGTGCTCAAGATGGACAACACCTACGCCAGCGCACCCCAGGAGGGGCTCGGCTCGGCGGACATGGTGGTCGAGGAGCTGGTCGAGGGCGGCATGACCCGCCTCGCGGCGTTCTACTACTCGCAGATCCCCGGCGACGTCGGTCCGGTGCGGTCGATGCGCGCGAGTGACATCGGCATCGTCTCGCCGGTGCACGCCACCGTGGTCACCTCGGGTGCGGCCCAGGTGACGATCAACCGGATCGACGACGCGGGCATCACCTACTTCACCGAGGGCGACAAGGGCTTCTACCGGGACTCGAGCCGCAGCGCTCCCTACAACCTGTTCACCGACCTGTCCCAGACCGCGACCCTGGTCGACCAGAAGGACGCCGAGCGGCCGGACGACTACCTGCCGTTCGGTGACGAGAAGGACTTCCCGAAGGGTCAGCCGGCCCGCACGCTCGCTGCGTCGTTCTCGGGTGGCCACACCACCAACTGGACCTTCAAGAACGGCGGCTACGTCAACGAGAACACCTACGCCGCCGCCGGCGACGAGTTCCCGGCCGACACGGTGCTGGTGCTGCGGGTGAAGGTCGGCGACGCCGGCTACCGCGACCCGGCCGGCAACCCGGTGCCGGAGACACAGTTCACCGGCAAGGGCCAGGCGCTGATCTTCCACGGCGGCCGGCTGGTGCGCGCGCAGTGGACCAAGGAGTCGCTCGGCTCGGGCCTGAAGCTGTCGACCCCGGCCGGTGACCTGACCGTGCCGGCCGGTCACACCTGGATCGAGCTGGTGCCTCAGGACGGCGGCAGCGTCACCTTCGGCAAGTAGCCCCCGGCAACAAACCCGGGGTCACTCCTCGTCAGCCACGAGGGTGTCCGGCAGCCCGACGCCCGAGTCGGCGAGCGAGCGGAAGCCCGCGATGATGAACCCGATCGCGGCCTCGACCCGGTCGGCGGCCGCCTCGGGGTCGTCGGCGGTGGCCACCGACTCCCCGGCCGAGGACATCGCGCCGAAGAAGATCCGCGCGAAGGTCTGCAGCATCGCCTCGTCGAGCTCCCACGAACCGGCACCGAGCACGGAGCGGACGATGTCGAGCACGGTGGCGAACGTCGAGCGCTCCTCCTGCTCGCGGTAGCGCTCGTAGCCGAGCACGGCGGGGCCCTCCTGGATCACGATCCGCCGGTAGCGCGGCTCCTGGACCACACCCAGGAAGGCCCGCAGACCGGCGCGCGCCTTCTCCCAGGGGTCCCGCCTGCCCTTGAGCGACCTGTTGATGGTCTTGGAGGCATCAGTCTCGACCTGCTCGAACACGGCCTCGAACAGCGCCTGCTTTCCGCTGAAGTGGTGGTAGAGGGCGCCCTTGGTCACCCGGGCCCCCGAGACGATCGCGTCGAGGGAGGTGTTGGCGTAGCCGTGCTCGGTGAACAACCCCTCGGCGACCTCGACCAGCGCGCGCTTGGTGGACGCGGAGTACTGCTGGCGCCGGCTGGCGCCAGGAACGGTGGGCACCTTGGGCATCAGGCGCGACACCGACTTGGGCATCCCGAGAGGCTACTGACCGACCCGCGGTATGGCGAGACGTCCATCACATGAGGGGGCAGTGGGCAGCATCACTGGTTGAGAACTGGCATACCGAAGGTATGGCCCTCTACTCTTGGTACGTACTCACGGTATGTGACTACCCGGCCCACCTCCCCGGGCCGGCACCAGAGAAAGGACCAGCCCATGACCTGGACGTCCTTCCACCGTCGTGGAGACGTGCTCCGCGACGTCATCGCCGCGGCCGACCAGCGCCGCGACGGCGTACTGCCCCGGGACGTCGACGGCGTCTCGGCCACCTTCGCCGACGACCTCGACCTCCTCGCCGCCCTCCAGCTGAAGTGGCACACCCGCCTCGCCGGCCGGATCGAGCGCGAGCAGATCACCCAGCCCATGGACCTGCGCGCCTCCGTGGTGCGCGCCTGGCACCGGACCGCGGACGAGCTCCCCGGCGTCCGCGCAGTCCTCGACGAGCAGCGGCTGCGGCCGGCCGACGAAGCGATCGCCGACATCATGCGGAAGTCCGCCGCCAAGGAGCACGTGCTCCTCGCCGTCATGGCCGGCCTGGCCAGTGCGCACGACGAGCGTGCCGCCGCGGTGGGCGCCCGCATCGAGGCCGAGGCGATGGCCACCTGGCCGTCGTACGACGTGCCCGACGTGCCCGAAGAGGACCACAGCGAACGTCCGACCCTGCTGGGTCGGCTCAAGGCGGCGCTGGCTGCCTGACCGGAGCCCGGCTGTTGGCATGATGGCGTCATGGTCGACCGGTCGCCCGACGTGCGCGCCGGGATGCTGCTCGTGGCGACGCCCCAGCTCGTCGACCCCAACTTCGCGGAATCCGTGGTCCTGGTGCTCGACGTGGACGAGGGCGGCGCCCTCGGCGTCGTCCTCAACCGCCCGTCGGGAGTCCCGGTCGCGGAGGTCCTCGAGACCTGGGGCGAGATCGCCTCGGAGCCGGAGGTGCTGTTCCGGGGCGGGCCGGTGAGCACCGAGGGCGCCCTCGGGGTCGCGATGCTGCGCGACGAGGACGACGTCCCGATCGGCTTCCGCGAGGTGGACGGGCTGCTCGGGCTGGTCGACCTGGACACGCCGGTCGAGCTGGTCACCGGGTCGCTGGCCGGGATGCGGATCTTCGCCGGGTACGCCGGCTGGGGCGCCGACCAGCTCGCCGCGGAGATCGACGAGGGCAGCTGGTACGTCGTCCCGGGCGAGGCCGTCGACGTGTTCCGGCTCGACCCGGCGGAGCTCTGGCGCGACGTGCTGCGGCGCCAGCCCGGCGAGCTCGCCTGGCACTCGACGCGACCCGCCGATCCCGAGCTGAACTGACGCATCGGTGGTTGAGGAGGGCGCTCTGCGCCCGTCTCGAAACCTCGCAACACGGGGCTGGGCCTCGCCCGAGGTGCCTTGCCTGCCGGGGTTTCGAGACGGTTGCTGCGCAACCTCCTCAACCACCGGCGGCGGATGCGTCCGCCGTGGCCCGATCGCCGTACAGTTGGCCGGGTGAGCACCACCGGTTTCGGGACCCAGACTGCCGTCGACACCGACGTCCGGCACGAGGAGCGGACGGTCCCGACCGACGAGGGCGACCACGAGCGGTTCTCCCACTTCGTCGACAAGGACAAGCTCACCGAGGCGATGGTCATGGGCACCCCCGTGGTGGCCCTGTGCGGCAAGGTCTGGGTTCCGAGCCGGGCCCCGGAGAAGTTCCCGGTCTGCCCGGAGTGCAAGGAAGTCTGGGAGTCGCTCAACGAGGGCACCGGCGACTCGGGTCCCACCGAGTGACCCGCGGCGACGACGCCGCTCCTCTCGCACCAGGCCTCGGCCCGGCGTGGCCGGAGCGCGCGGCGTGGGGGACGGCCTCACCGCTCCGCGCGTGGCAGACGGCGGCGATCACGCAGTACTTCGACGCCCTTCCACGAGACTTCCTCGCGGTCGCGACGCCGGGCGCCGGGAAGACGGTGTTCGCGCTCTCGGTGGCCGCCGAGCTGCTGGGCCGCCGGCTGGTCGACCGGATCACGATCGTGGCGCCCACCGAGCACCTCAAGCTCCAGTGGGCCGAGGCCGCCGGCCGGGCCGGGATCCCGATCGACCCGGCGTACGCCGCCGGCAAGGGCAAGACCTCGGCCGACTACCTCGGCATCGCGGTGACCTACGCCGGCGTCGCGGCGAACCCGCTCGCGCTGCGGATCCGCACCGAGCGGTTCAAGACGCTGGTGATCCTCGACGAGGTCCACCACGCGGGCGACGCGCTGTCGTGGGGCGAGGGCGTGCGCGAGGCGTTCGAGCCGGCCCACCGCAGGCTGGCGCTGACCGGCACGCCGTTCCGCTCCGACGTGAACCCGATCCCGTTCGTCACCTACGCGCCCGGTGGCGACGGCATCCCGCGGTCGGTCGCCGACTACACCTACGGCTACGCCGAGGCGCTCGCCGACCGGGTGGTCCGGCCGGTGCTGTTCATGGCGTACTCCGGCGAGCTCCAGTGGCGCACCCGCGCCGGCGACGAGATCGCCGCCCGGCTCGGCGAGCCGCTGACCAAGGACCTGACCGCGCAGGCACTGCGGACCGCGCTCGACCCGGAGGGCGCGTGGATCCCGTCGGTGCTGTCGGCCGCGGACAAGCGGCTGTCCGAGGTACGCCGCCACGTCCCCGACGCCGGGGGCCTGGTGATCGCGACCGACCAGGACTCGGCCCGCGCGTACGCCAGGACCCTGAAGGCGGTCTCCGGCGAGGCGCCGATCGTGGTGCTGTCCGACGAGAAGCAGGCGTCGAAGAAGATCGCCGAGTTCTCCTCGGGAAACGCGCGCTGGATGGTGGCGGTGCGGATGGTGTCCGAGGGCGTCGACGTCCCCCGCCTCGCGGTCGGCGTCTACGCCACGACCACCTCGACGCCGCTGTTCTTCGCCCAGGCCGTCGGCCGGTTCGTCCGCGCCCGCGGCCGCGGCGAGAGCGCCTCGGTGTTCCTGCCGTCGGTCGCGAACCTGCTGACGTACGCCGCCGAGCTCGAGGTCGTCCGCGACCACGTCCTCGGCCGGCGGATCACGGACGAGGGCGACCTCTTCGCCGCGGAGCGCGACCTGCTCGCCCAGGCCCAGGCCGGGGAGCTCGCCTCCTCGGCGCTGGAGAACCGGCCGTTCGAGGCACTCGGCTCGCAGGCCCACTTCGACCGGGTGCTCTTCGACGGCGCCGAGTTCGGCCACGAGGGCCAGGTGCACGTCGGCTCGGAGGAGGAGATGGACTTCCTCGGCATCCCCGGCCTGCTCGAGCCCGACCAGATGCGCGAGCTGCTCGCCCAGCGGCAGAGCGACCGCCGCCGCAAGCAGCCGGCCCGGCCGGACCCCGAGGTCGCCGAGCTGACCACCCACGAGCAGCTCGCCGTACTCCGCCGCGAGCTCAACGGCCTGGTCGCCGCGTGGCATCACCGCACCGGCCAGGCCCACGGTGTCATCCACGCCGCGCTCCGCAAGGAGTGCGGCGGCCCGCCCGCCGCGGTGGCCGGTGCCGAGCTGCTGCGCAAGCGGATCGACCGCGTGCGCCAATGGGCAAGCAGAGCGGGCTAGCCGGGCAAGCTGGCCAGCGGCAGCACCCGGTAGGGCACCTGGGTGGCCAGCGCGATCACGGTCGAGGACCGGACGATGGCCGGGTTCGCCAGCACCAGGTCGATCACGCGCTGCAGGTCGGTGTTGGACCGAGCCACCACCCGGGCCATCACGTCGCCGGCGCCGGTGATCGTGTGCGCCTCCAGCACCTCGGGGATCGCGGCCAGGTGCGCACCGACGGTGTCGTGGCCACCGCCGGTGCCCTCGTCCTGCCGGATCTCCAGGGTGAGGAACGCCGTCACCGGGTAGCCCAGGGCGGCGGGGGAGAGGTCCGGCCCCCAAGAGGTGATCACCCCGGAGGAGCTGAGCTTGTCGAGCCGGGCCTGGACGGTGCCGCGGGCCACACCGAGCCGGCGCGACGCCTCCAGCACGCCGATCCGGGGGTCGGTGGCGAACAGGTCGACCAAACTGCGGTCGAGAGCATCCATCAGCGGCTCCCAACTGGACAAGTTGCACAGTATCTTGACGTACTGTTGCACAGATTGACCTGATTCGGCGAGGATGAGCCGCATGAGCGAGTCGACCCTCACCGCCCTGACCAGCGAGGAAGTCCAGGCCGGACTCTCCCTCGAGCAGCTCAAGCAGCTCGTCGGCCTCGTGGAGTACGACGCGAGCAACGACCCGTTCCCGGTCGTGGCCCAGGACGCCGTCTGCTTCGTGGTCGGCAACGCCACCCAGGCCGCGACCTTCTACCAGCTCGCGCTGGGGATGGAGCTCGAGGCCTACCGCGGCCCCGAGACCGGCCACCGCGACGCCAAGTCCTACGTGCTCCGCTCCGGGAGCGCCCGGTTCGTCTTCACCGGCGGCGTCACCGCCGGGTCTGAGGGCAGCCCGATCCTCGACCACCACCGCCGACACGGGGACGGCGTGGTGGATCTCGCCATCGAGGTGACGGACGTCGACAAGTGCATCGACCACGCTCGGTCGACCGGGGCGACCGTCCTCGTCGAGCCGCACGACGAGACCGACGAGCACGGCACGGTGCGGCTGGCCGCGATCGCGACGTACGGCGAGACCAGGCACACCCTCGTCGACCGCAGCAGGTACGACGGCCCCTATCTCCCGGGCTACGTCGCGAGAACTGGCACCGTCGTCCGACGCGAGGGGCACCCGAAGCGGCTGTTCCAGGCCATCGACCACTGCGTCGGCAACGTCGAGCTCGGCCGGATGGACGAGTGGGTCACGTTCTACAACAGGGTCCTCGGCTTCACGAACATGGCGGAGTTCGTCGGCGACGACATCGCCACCGACTACTCGGCGCTGATGAGCAAGGTGGTCGCGAGCGGCAACCACCGGGTGAAGTTCCCGCTCAACGAGCCGGCCATCGCGAAGAAGAAGTCGCAGATCGACGAGTACCTCGAGTTCTACGACGGCGCCGGCTGCCAGCACATCGCGCTCGCGACCAACGACATCCTCCGCAGCGTCGACATCCTGCGCGACAACGGCATCGAGTTCCTCGACACCCCCGACTCCTACTACGACGACCCCGAGCTGCGCGCCCGGATCGGCGAGGTGCGGGTCCCGATCGAGGAGCTGAAGAAGCGCAAGATCCTGGTCGACCGGGACGAGGACGGCTACCTGCTGCAGATCTTCACCAAGCCGATGGGGGACCGGCCGACCGTCTTCTACGAGTTCATCGAGCGGCACGGCTCGCTGGGCTTCGGCAAGGGCAACTTCAAGGCGCTCTTCGAGGCGATCGAGCGCGAGCAGGACGCGCGCGGCAACCTCTGACGCCGGAGAGACGCACGCCCTAACCTTCCGGGGTGACCTCACAGCCCGGTTGGCACCTCGACCCCGTCCCGCCGCAGTCCGGGCAGCCGGCACAGCTGCGCTACTGGGACGGCGCGCGCTGGACCGAGCACACGGCGCCGGCGCAACCGCCGTCGGCGGGGTCGCAGTACGCCGCGCCGTATGCCTACATCGCGGGGAAGTCGACCACCACGCCCGACGGCGAGCCGCTGGCCGGCTGGTGGCAGCGGGTCGGGGCCAGCATCCTCGACTCCTTCATCCTGCTGCCGCTCAGCGCGCTGCTGTGGATCCCGTTCTACGGCAAGATCGTCGACGCCTACCGGGACTACTTCGACGACGTGCAGCGCGCGTCCGACAACGGCACCTCCCAGCCCTCGCCGTTCACCGTGCAGACCGAGCTGCTGGGCACCTTCGTGCTGATGGGGGTGATCAGTCTCGTCCTCAGCCTGGTCTGGACCTTCTTCTGGCTCCGGTGGAAGCAAGCGACGCCGGGCAAGCTGATCCTGGGGCTCCGGATCCGGCTCCGCGAGACCCCCGGGCCGCTGTCGTGGAGCACGATCGGCCTCCGCTGGCTCGGCCAGTCCGGGGTCGGCCTGCTCGGGCTCATCCCGCTCGTCGGCAGCATGAGCGGCATCTACTCCCTGCTGGACGCGCTGTGGCCGCTGTGGGACGACAAGAGGCAGGCCATCCACGACAAGATCGCGAAGACCAACGTGGTGCGGGTCCGATAGCCGGCGCCCGCAGGTATCGAAGGCTCGTCTACTTGGAGGCGGTTGCGACGTCGAAGTCGTCGCGCCCACTGTCGATGAAGTCGATGGAGAGGCCGAGCAGCGTCTGGTACTCGTCCTGGGTCCCGGTCAGGACCTGCTCGTCAGCCGCCTCCAGGGGTGTGTTGGACAGGACCTTCGAGCCCGCCACCAGCAGTGCGCCCGACCAGCTGGCGAACTCCTGGTAGAGCGCCTCGGACTTCTTGAACGAATCGTCAGATGCGACGATCCGGACCTTGTAGTAGGTCGCGGTGACGTCCTTCACCGCCTGGACGGACTTCTGTTCCTGCTCGCCGAGGGACTTGGGGTCCACACCTGGGGTGGCAAAGGCGCCGGCCGCTCCGATCAGGTCGAGGGTCG
>JAWWPK010000559.1:0-6072 GCA_033854925.1 Nocardioidaceae bacterium
GCCGGTTCCAGTCCAGCGGCAGCCCGACGCGGGGCGCCCGGGCCCGGACGGTCACCTCCCCAGTGGGTCCGGTCCGGACGGCGTACCGCTCCGGACCCGGGGTGAGGATCTCCGAGGCCAGCCCGCGAGCCGCGGCCACCGGCTGCATCGTCAGCGGGAACAGCAGCGCGGCCATTGCCACCACCGTCCTCGCCGACCGCACGTCAGCGCCGCGACTGGACGGCAGAGACGTGGTCGAGGGCCACCAGCACCAGCCGTCCGGCCTCGCCGGTGGCGAGCTCGACGAAGTCGGCGCCGACCCGCACGAGGGTGCCGTCGTGGCGGCGGGCGTCGGTGAGGTGCACGGAGCACGGCTCGGCGGAGTCGGCGAGGCGGCGCAGGGCCGCGCCCAGGCCGAGCCGCGCGACCGCGGGCCAGGCCAGCTCGGGCACGGCGCGGTCGGAGCCGCCCTGCACGGCGGCCACCGCCGCCAGCCGGACCACCCAGTCCTGTCCGGCGCCGCTGAGCAGGCACCAGCCGGTGGCGACTCGGGCCAGCCGGCCGGACACGGCGCCCACGCCGGCCAGCTCGAGGGTGACGTCGTGGTCGACCGCGGCCATGAGGCGGGTGGCCAGGGTGACGGACTGGTACTCCGCCCGGCTGCGATCGGCCAGCTCCGGCGCCCGATCCGCGTCGTACAGGGCGGCGGCCTGCCCTTCGAGGTCGTCGAGGTAGGCGAACAGGTCCTCCTCCCACGACATGTCCCGACCCTGCCACGTCGCCCGGCCCTGTGGACGACGGGTTGACCATCCGTCCAAACACGCGTTGAGTGAGGCAAACAGACGCAAATGCAAGGAAACTCTCGGATGTACGACGTTGCAGCGGCCAGCCGGCCGCGCTGCCTGGCCGTGGCCACCGGCCTCACCGCGACCCTGTGGGGGGCGGCCGCGGTGCTGGCCCGGGCGCTCACGGCCAGGCAGCCGGCCACCGCCGACGAGGCGCTGGTGCGGCTGTGCCTGGGCGCCCTGGTCGTGGCCGCGGGCTGGGCCTGGCTGCAGGGCATGACCGGCGTGGCCGACGCGTGGCGCGGGACTCCCCGCGCTGCGCACGGCGGCGTGCGCCGCCTGGCCGTCGCCGCCTGCGGCGTGGCGCTCGCGGGCGCCCTCACGGCGCCGGCTCACGCCGGCACAGACGGCAGTGACCCGCTCTCGGGGCTGCCGCTCCCCGAGCGTGCCGAGGGCCCGGCACAACCGCGGCACCCCACCGTCGTCGTGCGCCCCGGCGACACGCTCTGGGGCCTCGCCGAGCGGGACCTACCCACGCCGGCCACCGACCGGCGGGTGACGTCCCGCTGGCACGCCGTCTACCGCCGCAACCGCGGCGTCATCGGCCCCGATCCCGACCTGATCCGCCCGGGCCAGGTCCTCTCGCTCCCGAAGGAGAACTCATGACGGTCACGTCCATCCGGGTCCCGGTCGCCACCGTGCAGGGCACCCTCGCGCTCGACCTGAGTCCTCGGCACGCGCCGCCGGAGCTGCCCGAGCCGACGACGTCCCGCACCGTCGCCGACGTGGTCCCCATCGACCCGGCCCAGCGCGGCCGGCTGGAGCAGTGGGTGCACCGCTTCGTCCAGGCGAGCGTCGAGATCGTCGGAGGCGACCGACCCGCGAGCCAGCTGCTGCGGTGGACCAGCGGCCCGGTCTACGCCGACCTGCAGCGCCGGGCGATCCTGGTGGCGAGGGCCGGCGGACACAAGCCGGGCATCGGTCGCGTGCAGCCGGTCCGCCCGCACGTGATGAGCGTGCACGCCAGCTTCGTCAGCCCGGTCGCCGCCGAGGCCACCGCCCGGGTGCGCTACGGCGCCAGGTCGCGGGCGCTCGCGCTCCGCTTCGAGAAGCGCGCCGAGCGCTGGGTCTGCACCGCCATGGAGTTTGCGTGAGCCGCGGCCTGCGAGGCACGAGCAGGCTGCCCAGGCTCACGGGTCGAGCGAGCCCCACGGCCGAGCTTGCGAGGCCGTGACGGGCGGGTCGAGACACACCGCAGCCGATGCTGGAAGCAACGCCGTCGCGAAGTTCCCAGCCCGGCTGCGGAGGTCTCGACAAGCTCGACCAGCGGTGGTCGAGTCGCGTCAGCCGCCGGCAGCTCGCGCGGTCAGCCCGGTCGGTCCACCCGGCCGACCGTGGCACATCTTGTACTTCTTGCCCGAGCCGCACGGGCACTGAGCGTTGCGGCCGACCTTCGCGAACGGGTCGTCGGCCGTGGTCACCGTGGTGCCGCTGACCTCGGCCTCGCCGTCCTCGGAGGGCGCCGAGTAGGACAGGTTCGCGGGCTGACGGTCCTGCTTGAGCCCCTTCGCGCGGATCTGCGGGCTGCGGACGAAGGCTGCGGCCGGCGACTCGAGCTCCTCGTTGGGCTGCTCGGACGGGCCCGAGGCGACCAGCGGGTCGTCGGCGTGGACGTCGTCGTCGGAAGCGGCGTCGTCGGGCACGAAGTCGCCGATCACGCGCCGCAGCGGCTCCTGGACCTCGATCTCGACCTCCTCGTCGTCCTCCTCGTCGAGCGAGACCTCGAGGTTGAACAGGAAGCCGACCGCCTCCTCCTTGATGCCGTCCATCATCACGGCGAACATGTCGAAGCCCTCGCGCTGGTATTCCACCAGCGGGTCGCGCTGCGAGTACGCGCGCAGGTAGATGCCTTCGCGGAGGTAGTCCATCTCGTAGAGGTGCTCGCGCCACTTGCGGTCCAGGACCGAGAGCAGCACCCGCCGCTCCAGCTCGCGCATCACCTCCTCGCCGACCTCCTCCTCGCGCCGGTCGTAGGCCGCCTGCGCGTCCTTCTGGAGGTCCTCGATGAGGTGCTCGCGGTCGAGGTTGACGAGACCGCCGGCCTCCTCCTCCAGCTTGCGGTAGTCGAGCGAGACCGGCCAGATCTGCTTGAGATCGGTCCAGAGCTGCTCGAGGTCCCACTCCTCAGCAAACTCCTGGGTGGCACCGGTGACGACGCCGGTGACGACGTCGTCGATGAAGGTGCGGACCTGCTCCTCGACGTCGGCGCCCTCGAGCACCTCGCGGCGCTCGCCGTAGATCACCTTGCGCTGGCGGTCCATGACGTCGTCGTACTTGAGGACGTTCTTGCGGGACTCGAAGTTCTGCGACTCGACCTGGCCCTGCGCGTTGGCGATCGCGTTGGTGACCCGTTTGTTCTCGATCGGGACGTCGTCGGGGATCTTGAGGACCTGCAGCACCCGGTCGACCCAGTCGGACTTGAAGAGCCGCATCAGCTCGTCCTGGAGCGAGAGGTAGAACCGGGACTCGCCGGGGTCGCCCTGGCGACCGGAGCGACCGCGCAGCTGGTTGTCGATGCGGCGCGACTCGTGCCGCTCGGTGCCGACGACGTAAAGGCCGCCGAGCGCCTTGACCTCGTCGTGCTCCCGCGCCACCTCTGTCTTGACCTTCTCGAGCGTGGCCGGCCAGGCGGCTTCGTACTCCTCGGGCGAGTCGACCGGGTCGAGGCCGCGGTCGCGCAGCTCCTGGTCGGCGAGGAACTCGACCGAGCCGCCGAGCATGATGTCGGTGCCTCGGCCGGCCATGTTGGTCGCCACCGTGACCGAGCCGCGGTGGCCAGCGACGGCCACGACCTTCGCCTCGTCGGCGTGCTGCTTGGCGTTGAGCACCGAGTGCGGGACGCCGAGCTTCTTCAGCTTGTCCGACAGGTGCTCGGACTTCTCGACGGACACGGTGCCGACCAGGATCGGCTGGCCCTTCTCGTGCCGCTCGCGGATGTCCTCGACCACCGCGTCGTACTTGGCCTCCTCGGTCCGGTAGACGAGGTCGGCGTTGTCGAGGCGCATCATCGGCATGTTGGTCGGGATCGGCACCACGCCGAGCTTGTAGATCTTGTCGAACTCCGAGGCCTCGGTCATGGCCGTACCGGTCATGCCGGACAGCTTCTCGTAGAGGCGGAAGTAGTTCTGGAGGGTGACGGTCGCGAGCGTCTGGTACTCCTCGCGGACCTGCACGCCCTCCTTGGCCTCGATCGCCTGGTGCAGGCCGTCGTTGTAGCGGCGGCCGGCGAGCATGCGGCCGGTGTGCTCGTCGACGATGAGCACCTCGCCCTGCATGACGACGTACTCCTTGTCGTTGCGGAAGAGCTCCTTGGCCTTGATCGAGTTGTTCAGGAAGGAGATGAGCGGGGTGTTCACCGACTCGTAGAGGTTCTCGATGCCGAGGTGGTCCTCGACCTTGGTGATGCCCGGCTCGAGCACCGAGATGGTCCGCTTCTTCTCGTCGACCTCGTAGTCGACGTCGCGCTCGAGGCCCTTGGCCACCTTCGCGAACTCGCCGTACCACTTCACCTCGTCCTGGGTCGGGCCGCTGATGATCAGCGGGGTCCGGGCCTCGTCGATGAGGATCGAGTCGACCTCGTCGACGATCGCGAAGGTGTGGCCGCGCTGCACGCAGTCCTCGATGGACCCGGCCATGTTGTCGCGCAGGTAGTCGAAGCCGAGCTCGTTGTTGGTCCCGTAGGTGATGTCGCAGTTGTAGGCGACTCGCCGCTCGTCGGGGCGCATCTCGGGCAGGATCACGCCGGTGGTCAGCCCGAGGAAGTGGTGGATGCGGCCCATCCACTCTGCGTGGTACTTGGCCAGGTAGTCGTTGACCGTGACGACGTGGACGCCCTTGCCGGTCAGAGCGTTGAGGTACGCCGGCAGCGTCGCGACCAGGGTCTTGCCCTCACCGGTCTTCATCTCGGCGATGTTGCCGAGGTGGAGCGCGGCGCCGCCCATGATCTGGACGTCGAAGTGG
The DNA here is from genome assembly GCA_033854925.1 of Nocardioidaceae bacterium. Lineage (GTDB taxonomy): Bacteria > Actinomycetota > Actinomycetes > Propionibacteriales > Nocardioidaceae > Nocardioides. The sequence goes on from JAWWPK010000559.1 coordinate 4,785, forward strand.
CGTTGCCCGATCACCCGCTTGGCCGCCTCGCGCATGGTCGCGAACGCCTCGGGCATCAGGTCGTTGAGGCTCTCCCCCTTGGCCAGCCGCTCCTTGAACTCCACGGTCATGCCCTGGAGCTCCGCGTCGCTCATCGCGACGAAGTCGTCCTCGATGGCGTTGACGGCCTGCGAGATGCCTTCGAGCTGGCGGAGGATCCTTCCTTCGCCGATGCGGAGAAGCTTGTCGAGGATGGCAGGCACGGTGCAGTGACTCCTGAAAATCGGGGTAAGGGGCGGCGCGGACGGCGCACGCGGGGCGCTGCGGCGCCTCGTCCATCGTAACGGGCGAACGGTCAGGACCGTTCCTCGCGGGCGTCGGTCAGGGGCGGAGCATCGGCGCCAGGTCTCCACGCCGCTCGACGGTGATGTCGGTCAGGTCCAGCCACGCCGCCATGGCTCGCAGCTCGGCCGAGAGCTCCTCGGCGGTGTTGGCGGGGGCACCGTCCTCGGCCCACGCCGACTTCACGACCAGCCGGCCCTCCTTGCGGTCCGCCTTGAGGTCGACCCGGCCCACGATCTCGTCACCGAGCAGGAACGGGAGCACGTAGTAGCCGTGCACGCGCTTGTGCGCCGGCGTGTAGATCTCGATGCGGTAGTGGAAGTCGAACAGCTTCTCGCTCCGCTCGCGCAACCACACGACCGGGTCGAAGGGGCTCAGGAAGGCGCGCGCCGCCACCTTGCGCGGCCGCCGGGCCTCCCGGTGGAGGTAGGCCGGCCGGTTCCACCCCTCGATCCGCACCGGCAGCAGCTCGCCCTCCTCGACGAGGACGTCGACCGCAACCTGCACCGGGTCGGTCTTCATCCGGTAGTAGTCGGCCAGGCAGCGGAGCGTCGCCACCCCGTGGGAAGCCGCGGCGCGCCGGACCAGCTCGAGGTCTGCCTCCTCGGGTGTCGGCGTGGGCAGAGCCAGCACCTCGGGCGGGATCACGCGCTCGGGTACGTCGTAGATCACCTCGAACTGGCTGTTGCGCCCCGCCACGGCCAGCTCGCCGGACATGTAGAGGAAGTCGAGGGCCTTCTTGGCCTCCGACCAGTTCCAGCCCCAGTGCTTCTTGTCGCGCGGCGCGCCGTCATCGAGGTCGCGTGCGGTGCTCGGCCCGCGTGCGTCGACCTCGGCCAGCAGCCGCTCGGCGAGGTCGTCGTCGACCTCCTGCCACCACTTGCCCTTCTGGGCGCGGTAGGACGCCATCCGGTGCTGCATCACCGGCCACAGCTCGACCGGCATCAGCGCCTGCACGTGCGCCCAG
>JAWWPK010000560.1:0-4483 GCA_033854925.1 Nocardioidaceae bacterium
CCGTACTTCCGGTTCGCCGACAGCGGCGAACTGACGCCTGTGGACGTCGACTGGCTCGCCGAGGCGGACTCGGCTGGGGATGAGCTGCGGCTGCTGGACGGCGAGCGCGAGCCCGGCAACGGCTCCCTGTGCTTCACCGCGACCGACTCCTCTTCGGTGCTGTGGCCGCTCGGGTCCGAGCTGGCCGGGCCCGACCTGGTCATCCGCACCCTGGCCACCGTCGATGACGAGTCGACGTTCCAAATCACCGTGCGGGGCGCCGGCACCGACGGCTTCGACCGTGCCAACGAGGATGGGCACGAGCTCGGCCCGGACCTCCTCGGCGTGCTGGACACCGTGGCGACTGCATCGGTCGCCACGGTCCGGGTCAAAGGCTTCACGCCCGGCGTCCGGGTCTGCCTCGGGTCCTTGGCGGTAGGGCGGGTCGTCAGCTCGGCCGGCTGAGCCGGCGAATGTCGCCCACGTCACGCCGCGATCAGGGTGCCACGACCGGAACATCTGGATAACGTGGGCGTTGAACACATCAGTAGTCCGGTACCCACCCCGGTCCGCTCAGCGAGCGGATGGTCGGCGGGACGGGAACGAAAGAGGTTCGAGATGCTCCCCCTGAGGGTGGGTGTGGTTGGCGCTGGTCGCGTCGGCGCGGTTCTGGGTGCCGCGCTTCGCGCCGCCGGCCATGGCGCTGTTCCCGGGGTCCCCGCGGGAGCGCGAGTGCAGCCAGCGTCTTCCGTGGGGTGGGACGTCGTCGCCGCGGCCGGAGAGTCCGACGCCTCGCAGCGACGCATGGCCGAGCTCCTCCCCGGGGTCCCGCGGCGCAAGCCGACCGATGTCGCGCGCGCCGCTGACCTGCTGCTGCTGGCGGTGCCCGACGACATGCTCGGCAACGTCGTCAGGATGCTCACCGACAGCGGCGCCCTGCACGAGGGCCAGTACGTCGTGCACACCTCCGGCCGGCACGGCCTCGCCGTCCTCGAGCCGGCGCGCAAGGTCGGAGCCCGGGTGGCCGCGATGCACCCGGCGATGACGTTCACCGGCACGGCGGTCGACCTCGAGCGGCTCCCCGGGACGGTCTACGGTCTCACCGCCGAGGCTGCCGAGCGCGGCTTCGTCGACTCGCTGGTCGCCGACCTCGGCGGGAAGCCCATGTGGGTGCCCGAGGAGATGCGCACGCTCTACCACGCCGGTCTCGCGCACGGCGCCAACCACCTGGTCACCCTGGTGACCGAGGCGATGGAGATCCTCTCCGCCGCCGGGGCCGCCGACCCCGCCGGCACCCTGCGCCCGCTGCTCACCGCCGCCCTCGACAACGCCCTCGAGCAGGGCGACGCCGCGCTGACCGGGCCGATCGTCCGCGGCGACCTCGGCACCGTCCGGGCCCACCTCGAGGACATCACCGCGAACGCGCCGCAGACCCTCGGCTCGTACGTCGCCCTGGCCCGCGCCACCCTCAGCCGCGCCGTGACGGATGGCCGGGTCGTGCCGATCCGGGCCGCGCGGATCCGCGACCTGCTCGACGCCGCGGTGGCAGGCCGGAACCTCCGCGAAGTCCGATCCGCCCCACCGAACCGCGCGGATGGCACGCTTCGCGCGGAGGGTGCGCGCTTCCGCGGGGAGCCGGGAAAGGCATGACGAGTCCGCCCCTCCTCGCGCACACCCGCGAGGAGCTGGACGCACTCCTCGCCGACGCCCGCGGCGCGCGCCGACAGGTCGGGTTCGTGCCGACCATGGGCGCCCTGCACGAGGGCCATGCGAGCCTGCTCCGGGTGGCCCGCGAGCGGGTCAGCCACGGTCCGGTGGTTGCCTCGATCTTCGTGAACCCGCTCCAGTTCGGCCCGAGCGAGGACCTCGACAGCTACCCGCGCACTCTCGAGGCAGATCTCAAGGTCTGCGAGCGCGAAGGCGTCGACGTGGTCTTCGCGCCCGTGGTCGAAGAGGTCTACCCCGGCTGGCCGGCCCAGCCGCAGGTCACGGTCGAGCCCGGTCCGCTGGGCACGATCCTCGACGGGAAGGCCCGGCCCGGACACTTCCGCGGCGTGCTCACCGTCGTGGCCAAGCTGTTCGGGCTGGTCCGCCCGGACCTGGCCGTGTTCGGCCAGAAGGACTACCAGCAGCTGGTGCTGGTCCGCCGGATGGTCGACGACCTCTGCCTGGCCGGGTCTCGGGGAGGTGTCGAGATCGTCGGCGCCGAGACCCAGCGTGAGCCCGACGGACTGGCGCTCTCCAGCCGGAACCGCTACCTCGACAGCGACCAGCGCCTGGAGGCGGTCGCGCTCAGCCGGGCCCTGCGGGCCGCGCAGCGGGACGCCGAGCGTGGCGTGGACGCCGCACTGGGGGCGGCCCGCGCACAGCTCCGGTCCACGCACGGGATGGATCTCGACTATCTCGTGATCCGGGCCCCCGACCTCAGTGACCTGCCCCCTGCTGTGCCGGCCGGCACCGAGGCCCGCATCCTCGTCGCCGCCAAGCTCGGCAGCACCCGGCTGATCGACAACCTCCCTCTGACGATCGGACAACGCTGATGCTCCGCACGATGATGACGAGCAAGATCCACCGCGCCACCGTGACCCAGGCCGACCTGCACTACGTCGGCTCGGTGACTGTCGACGAGGACCTGCTGGACGCCGCCGACCTGCTTTCCGGCGAGCTCGTGCACATCGTCGACGTCACCAACGGGGCCCGGCTGGAGACCTACACGATCGCCGGCGAGCGCGGCAGCGGTGTGCTCGGCATCAACGGCGCGGCGGCCCGGCTGGTGCACCCCGGCGACCTCGTCATCCTGATCGGCTACGGCCAGGTGGAGACCGCCGAGGCCAGGGAGCTGAAGCCGCACGTGGTCTTCGTCGATGCCGACAACAGGATCCTGGCCACCGGCTTCGACCCGGCGGAGACGTTCGAGGGCCCGGGCCTCGTCCGCGGTGACGCGACCGTGGCTCGCTAGTGGTCACCGCCGGAAGTTCGTCGGGTGTCCCGCACCCCGAGCACGCACCTCGCCGCGTTGCCGTCGCTAGCTGGACGATCAAGTAGAGCGTCACTCCGGCGCCAAGCGACCACCCCACGGAATGCGCTCGCTGCACTCGCGATTCCGCGGGGACCCCGGAAAAACATGCACGCACCCGGGGCACGGGCCACTCCCGACGAACCTCCGGCGGCAACCACTAGCCTCCTCGGGTGGCCACTCCCGTACGCCGGCTCCCGGGCCGCCTCACCGCGCCCGACCCCGGGTGGACGACCGACGCGGACGTCGTGGTCATCGGTTCCGGCATCGCCGGGCTCACCGCAGCCCTGCGGCTGCGGGACCAGGTCGAGAAGGTGCTCGTCGTCACCAAGGACGTCCTCAACGCCGGCTCCACCCAGTGGGCGCAGGGCGGCATCGCGGCCGCACTCGGACCGGGGGACACCCCCGAGCAGCACGAGCTCGACACCCTGGTGGCCGGCGCCGGTGCCTGCGACCTCGACGCGGTGCGCGTGCTCGTCCAGGAAGGTCCTGAGGCGGTCCGGGAGCTGATCGCGCTCGGCACCAACTTCGACCACAACCCCGACGGCGAGCTCTCGCTGACCCGGGAGGGTGGCCACCACCGCGACCGCATCGCGCACGCCGGCGGTGACGCCACCGGGGCGGAGATCCAGCGGGCGCTGATCGCCGCCGTCGAGCGGGCCCCCGAGATCGAGGTGATCCAGCACGCCCTCGCCGTCGACCTGCTGCTGGCCGAGGACGGCGGCGTCGCGGGAGTGACCCTGCACGTGATCGGCGAGGGACTCCGTGACGGCGTCGGCGCGGTCCGCTGCCGGGCCGTCGTACTCGCCTCCGGCGGCCTCGGCCAGGTCTTCTCCCAGACCACCAACCCCGCGGTGTCGACCGGCGACGGCATGGCGCTCGCCCTGCGGGCCGGCGCCACCCTGCGCGACCTGGAGTTCGTCCAGTTCCACCCGACCGTCATGTACCTCGGCCCGGACTCCCGCGGCCAGCAGCCGCTGATCTCCGAGGCGGTCCGCGGCGAGGGCGCCTTCCTCGTCGACTTCGAGGGCGACCGGTTCATGCAGGGCGTTCACGAGCTCGCCGACCTGGCTCCGCGGGACGTGGTCGCCAAGGCGATCATGCGCCGGATGATCGAGACCGGGCATCCGCACATGTGGCTCGACGCCCGGCACCTGGGGGAGACGTTCTGGGAGCGCCGGTTCCCGACCATCCTGGCCACCGCCCGCTCGCACGGAGTCGACCCCGTCACCGGCCTGATCCCGGTCGCCCCCGCCTGTCACTACGCCAGCGGCGGCGTCCGCACCGACCTCTGGGGCCGCTCCGATGTCGCCGGGCTCTACGCCACAGGTGAGGCCGCCTGCTCCGGGGTGCACGGCGCGAACCGGCTGGCCTCCAACTCGCTGCTCGAGGGGCTCGTCTTCTCGCGCCGCATCGCCGAGGTGCTGCCGGGCGAGCTGCGCGAGTGGGCAGACCCGGCCGTGGACCAGCGCACCGCCGCGCTGGTGG
>JAWWPK010000561.1:0-14698 GCA_033854925.1 Nocardioidaceae bacterium
CCGCCGAACGGCGAGTCCGTCGAGACCTTCACAGCCCGCGAACATATCGGCTGGAGGGGTTGACAACTGATCGAACGTCTGTTCGAAGAGCAGTAGCACGCGGCCCTCGGGTCGCAGAGATGCAGCAGTCCTCCGGGTCCGTGCACCCGGGGCTCGTCATCAGGTGGCGCGCTGGCATCGAGGTCATCCCAAGTCCCGCGGGGTCGGTCCCCGGGCGTCGGTGTCGACTTCCGGAGCCAGCAGTGGATTCAGGGGCCTCTCCCGTCGCGGTGCTGGAGGGTGCCCGCGTCCAGGTGGGGGTGCTCGACAACCTGCTCGTCACCGGATTCTCGGACACCGAGCTGGTCGACGGCCTGGCCGCGGTCCAGGAGCTGAAAGGTCAGCTGTCGGCGCTCGAGACGCAGCTGCTGGCCGAGGTCGATGTCCGCGACCTGGCTCGCAAGCAGCTGCACTGGGGCTCCACGACCGACTGGTTCACCCACCTCGCCGGTCTGACCCGACGCGAGGGCCGACGTGCCGTGGTGCACGCCCAGCAGCTGGTGTCCGAGCAGCACCGCACCCTCGAGGCCCTGCGTCGCGCGGAGGTCTCCAGCGCCCAGGCCGGGATCATCTGCGATGCCGTGGACACGCTGCCCTCCAGCCCGGCCCTGCGAGCCCGGGGTGAGCAGGTGCTCCTGGAGGAGTCGCGCCGGCTCAACGCCACCGAGCTGGCCCGCACCGCCCGCCATCTCGCCGACGTCGTCGACCCCGACCGCAGTGAGCGCCGCGACGAAGCCGCCCTGGCGAGGGAAGAGCGTGCCGCTCACACCGGCCGCTTCCTCTCGGTCACCGACGACGGCGCTGGCGGGATCCGGATCAAGGGGCGCGGAAGCGTCGAGGACGGCGCCGTCCTCCGAGCCGCGCTCCTCCCGCTCACCAAGCCCGCGCCCGCCGTAGACCCCGACACTCCCGGCTGCGAGGCCGAGACCGATCCTCGAGACCACGGCGCCCGCATGTTCGACGCCCTGGTCGAGGTTGCCCAACACGCGCTGGACACCCACCAGGCCCCGACCTGCCACGGAGCGCGTCCACGGGTCGCGATCACCATCGACTTCGAGTCCCTCGTCACCGGACTCGGTGACGGCCTTGGCTCCGAGGCCCGCACCGATGACGGGCTGCGTCTGTCCGTCGCTGCCGTGCGGCGCCTGGCGTGCGATGCCGACCTCATCCCGGTCTGCCTCGGGAGCGATGGGGAGGTCCTCGACGTCGGGCGTGCGGCGCGACTCGTCACCCCAGCCCTCTGGCGGGCTCTCGTGGCCCGCGACCGGCACTGCACCTTCCCTGGGTGCACCCGACCGCCGGTCATGTGCCACGCCCACCACATCGTCCACTGGGCCGACGGCGGCAAGACCTCCCTGGACAACCTCGTCCTGGTCTGCGGCGAACACCACCGCGTCCTCCACCACACGCCATGGCAGGTTCGCCTCGGCGGCGACGACTGCCGCCCCGAATACCTGCCGCCGATGCGCGGCACCCACCAGGAGCCGCCCACCTGGATCCGCTACCGGCCTCGCCGTGAGTGACGGTGTGGTGACAACAGCTCACCCGAGGAAGGCACGCAGCGCCGCGATCGTCTCGGCCGGCGCTTCCTCGGGCACGAAGTGGCCGCAGGGGACGGCGAGGCCGGTGACCAGGTCAGGTGTGTCGGCGTAGTCCCGCCAGACCTCCAGCGCGTCGTACGCGACGCCGACGAACCCGTGTTCACCCCAGACGACCAGCAGCGGACACGTGACACGATCACCGGCCGCGTAGCTCTCGTCGTCGTGCACGAGGTCGATCGAGGCCCCGGCGCGGTAGTCCTCGCAGCTGGCGCGGATCGTGTCGGGGTCGGTGAAGCAGCGCACGTACTCGGACATGGCCTCATCGTCGAAGGCGGCCTGCGGTCCCGACCACTGGTCGAGCTTGCGGCGCAGGAAGTACTCCGGCGCGCCGCCGATCAACACCTCCGGCAGGTCCGGCGGCTCGGCCAGGAAGAACCAGTGGTCGTAGACGGTCGCCAGCAACCGGTCGACGTGGGCGAACACGTGCCGCGTCGGCACGATGTCCAGGACCGCGACCCGGTCGACCCGGTCGCCGTGGTCGAGGGCCATGCGGTGCGCCACGCGGGCGCCGCGGTCGTGACCCACCACGGCGAAGGCCTGGTGGCCGAGCTCGGTCATGAGCCCGGTCTGGTCGGCCGCCATCGCGCGCTTGGAGTACGCCGCGTGGTCGTGGTCCGAGGGTGGCTTGCCGGAGTCGCCGTACCCACGCAGGTCAGGCACGACGACCGTGTGCCGCTCCGCCAGCGCCGGCGCGACCCGGTGCCACATCGCGCCGGTCTCCGGGTAGCCGTGCAGCAGCAGGACCGGAGGGCCGTCGCCGCCGACGCGCACGTGGATGCGGACACCGGCCACGTCGATGTCGGTGGTCTCGAACCCTTCGAACACGGCTCCTGCCTACCGCACCTCGACCGGATCCGCAGCCCGGATGTTGCCGAGGCCTCCTACGGCGAGACGACGGGACAGCAGGGCCCCGGTGCCGAGCAGACCGGCCAGGACGACCCACCCGGCTCGGCCGCCCATCGTGAGGAGCACTATCACGAGCAGCGGGCCGAGGGCCTGCTGGACCGACATCGTGGTCTTGAGAAGGCCGAACACGGTGCCGGCAGCGCGGCCCTCGGTGAGCGCGACCGCCAGCCACGCCTCGGCGGCCGTGTGACCCGTCTCGCCGAAGGTGAGCAGCACGACCGCGCCCACCAGCAGCCCCACCGCTGCCGCGTGCGGGACGGTCGCACTCAAGGCGAACGTCAGGCAGGCAGCGCCCAGCAGCAGGCCCGTGCGCGCATAGCCAACCGGACCTCCCGACCGGGCGAACCAGCGCGAGACCCGCACCTGCGTCGCCGCCACCAGCACCGTGTTGAGTGCGAACAGGGCCGGGCTGACGGCGGGGGATACGGCGGTCGCCAGCACCCACGCTGGCAGTCCGACCACGAGCACGCTGTCGTGGAGCGCCAGGACGCCGTGCAGCCCGAGCAGCGCCGCGGGACGGGGCTCGCCAAGCAGCTCGCGATACGTGGTGCGAGGGGCTGCCCCACCGGGTGGGACCCGCCGCGGGAGGCTGGCCACCAGCGCCGCCCCCACGACGTACGACGCGGCGTCGGCGAGCACGGCCGTGACGACGGCCGCGTCGCCGCCGGCCAGCAGGGCGCCGGTGGCCGCCAGCGCGCCGAGGCCGTAGCCCAGGTTGCCCCACGTCTGCTGCCACGACAGGACCCCGACCCGGTCCCGGCTCAGCCCCAGCGCAAGGACCGCGGTGGCGGGGCGCTCCATGCGCGACGCCACCTGCAGGACGGTCGCCCCCACGAGGACCGCGCCGAACGACCGGGCCTGGGCGTAGGCGGTGAGCGCTGCGGCGCAGGTCAGGAAGCAGCTCGCGACCACACAGCGGGCGTCGAGCCGGCGCAGGAGTCGCCCTGCGACCAGCGGCGCCAGCGTCCCGATCAGCCCGGCCAGGGTCAGCACGAGCCCGATGTCGGTGAGCGTCAGGCCAACCGTGCGGTGCAGGTAGACGACCGAGATCGGCACGAACAGCCCCGACCCGGCGCGGTCGACCAGGGCCACCGCAAGGAGCCGGGCGACGCCCGGCGTGCCGCGGAGGCCCACCGGGTCGGTCATGCGACGGAGACTAACCAGTCAAACAGGTTAGTGCAAACCGGTTAGAGTGGTGACGTGACGGAGTTCCGCCTGGGGCTGGGCAGCCTTGCACTCGACCTGGTCGCCACAGTGGCCGACCGGCCAGGGGCTCACCGCGATCGGCTCCAGACCCCGGACGACCTCGACCGCTGGCTGGTGGAGGCGAAGCTGGCCACGGCACCGACCGCCTCCACACAGGACCTCACCGAGGCCCGGGCGCTGCGGGAAGCCGTCTGGTCGCTCGTGGAGCGCTCGTTGGCCGACGAGTCACCGCGTCCTGCGGACCGGCGCCTGGTCAACGAGTGGGCCGCCCAGCATCCGGAGGTGCCTCAGCTGGGGGCCGGCTGGGCACCGGCCTCAGGCAGCCGCATCGACGTCGGGTCCGCGCTGTCGGCGGTGGCGCGCGACGCGGTCGACCTGCTCGCGGGGCCCGACCGGACCCGGATCCGGCGCTGCGGTCGGTGCACCCTGCACTTCGTGGACCGCTCCCGGCCCGGCAACCGCCGCTGGTGCTCGATGGAGCTGTGCGGCAACCGCAGCAAGGCCGAGGCGTTCCGGGATCGCCGGAAGCGCGCAACCTAGGCGAGCGACTCCAGCCAGGCCTGGTGCAGGTCCGAGTAGCGGCCGTCCCCGCCGGCGATGAGGTCGGCGGGGGCACCGTCCTCGACGATCCGGCCGTGCTCCATGACGAGCACCCGGTCGGCGATCTCCACGGTGGAGAGGCGGTGGGCGATGATCACGGCCGTGCGGCCGGCGAGGACGGTGCGGAGCGCCTGCTGGACCAGGCGCTCGGAGGGTACGTCGAGCGAGGAGGTCGCCTCGTCGAGGATGAGGACCGCCGGGTCGGCGAGGAACGCGCGGGCGAACGCGACCAGCTGGCGCTGGCCGGCGGAGAGCCGGCCGGCGGAGTTGGCGACGTCGGTCTCGTAGCCGTCGGGCATCGCGCTGATGAACTCGTGCGCGCCGAGCGCGGTCGTCGCGGCGACGACCTCGTCCATCGTGGCGCTGGGCCTGCCGAAGCGGATGTTGTCGGCGATGGTGCCGGAGAACAGGTAGTTCTCCTGGGTGACCATCACCACCGCGTCGCGCAGGTCCGCGGTGCGCAGGGAGCGGAGGTCGGTGCCGTCGAGCAGGACCCGGCCCTCGGTCGGGTCGTAGAAACGGGTGGCCAGCTTGGCGAGCGTGGTCTTGCCTGCGCCGGTGGTGCCGACCAGGGCGAGCGTCTGCCCTGCGGGCACGGTGAGGTCGAGGTCGGGCAGGACGATGCGGCCGGCGACGTAGTGGAAGCCGACGTGGTCGAAGCTGAGCTCACCGCGCACGGCACCCAGAGCGACCGGCTCGGCGGGCTCGGGCACCGACGGCTCCTCGTCGAGGACACCGGCCAGCTTGTCCAGGGCCGCGGAGGCGGACTGGAAGGTGTTGTAGAACTGCGAGATCTCCATCATCGGCTCGAAGAACTGGCGCAGGTAGAGCAGGAACGCCGCGAGCACGCCGACGGTGACGTCGCCGTGGTAGGCGCGGTAGCCGCCGTAGATCAGCACGACGCCGATCGTGACGTTGCCGATCAGCCGGATGCCCGGCATGAACCACGCGACCAGCCGGAACGCGACCAGGTTGGCGCGGCGGTACTGGTCGTTGACGTCGTCGAAGATCTCCTGGTTGCGGGGCTCGCGGCGGAACGCCTGCACCGCGCGGATCCCGCCCATCGACTCGACGAAGTGGACGATGACGAGCGCGACCTTCTCGCGGGTGACCTTGTAGGACTTCGCCGACTCGCGGCGGAACCACAGCGTGAGCCAGGCGAGGAACGGCCCGCACGTCAGCGCGACCAGACCCAGCTTCACGTCGAGGAAGAGCAGCAGGGCCGAGGTGCCCACCAGCGTCAGCGCAGCGGTGACCAGGCCGTCGAAGCCGGTCTCGAGCATCTCGTAGATCGCGTCGACGTCGGAGGTCTGGCGAGAGATCACCCGGCCCGAGGTGTAGCCGTCATGGAAGGCCGGGCTGAGCGCCTGGAAGTGGCGGAACACCCGGCGTCGGATCTCGAAGAGGATGTCCTGGCCGATCTGTCCGGACCTGACCAGGAACAGCTGCCGCGCCACGGCCTGGGTGATCGTCGCGACCAGCACGATGCCGACGATGACCAGCAGCGGCTCGAGGTTGTCGTCCTGGCGGATCGGCGGGATGCCGGTGTCGATGCCCTCCTTGACGAGGTAGGGGATCGAGAGCCGGGCCGCGTTCTCGACGACGACGATGACGATGAGGACCTGGATCGCTCGTTTGTACGGCGCCAGCAGCTTGCGCAGCAGCCGCTTCGAGCCGCCGCCCAGCGTGCCCGCCGTCATCCGCTCGGCGGCCTCGTCGGCGTCGACCTTGGCCAGCCCGCGCCACGAGGTGGTCTCGTCGACCGGCACGTCGGGAGGCGGTGTGGTGTCGGTCGTCATGCGGACACCCCTTCGTCCTCGAGCATGGGGAGGTCGGCGTCCGAGCCGAGGAGGTCGCGGTAGGCCGGCACGGTGGCCAGCAGCTCGCGATGCGCGCCGACATGGGTGATCCGGCCGTCCTGCAGCAGCGCGACCCGGTCGGCCAGCATCACCGTCGAGGCCCGGTGGGCGACGATCAGCCCGGTGGTGTCGGCCAGCACGCGCTGCAGCGCCTCCTCGACCAGCTTCTCGGTGTGCACGTCGAGCGCGGACAGGGTGTCGTCGAGGACCAGGATCTTCGGTCGGGCGAGCACGGCGCGGGCCAGCGCGAGCCGCTGCCGCTGACCGCCGGAGAGGGACAGCCCCTGCTCCCCGACCCGGGTGTCGAGCCCCCACGGCAGGTCGCGGACGAAGTCGGCCTGGGCGATGTCGAGGGCCTGCTCGATGTCGGCGTCGCTGGCATCGGCCCGGCCGAGGGTGAGGTTCTCCCGGGCGCTCATCGAGAACAGCGTCGGGTCCTCGAAGGCCGTCGCCACCAGTGAGCGCAGGTGACCAAGCTCGAGGTCACGGATGTCGACGCCGTCGATGGTGACCCGGCCGCCGGTGACGTCGTAGAGCCGCGGGACCAGGGCGGTGAGCACGGTCTTGCCGGAGCCGGTGGCGCCGACCAGCGCGACGGTCTCGCCGGGCAGGATCTCGAGGTCGAGCCCGCGCAGCACCGGCGCGCCGGAGTCGGGGAACGCGAAGACGACACCCTCGAAGCGCAGGTGGCCGCGCGGCTCGGCGATGGTGCGGGTGCCGCCGACGATGTCGGGCTCGGTGTCGAAGATCTCGAGGATCCGGGCACTCGAGGTCATCGCCTCCTGGGCCATCGCCAGGATCACGCCGAGCGAGGCGACCGGCCAGACCAGCGAGAGGAGCAGGGTGATGAAGGCGACCAGCTCACCCGGGGTCAGCAGCCCCTTGCCGACGCCGATCGCGCCGGTGAGCAGCACGATGACCACGGCCACGTTGGGAATGACCTCGAGGAAGGTCCAGAACTTCGCGGACAGCCGGACCTTGTCCATGGAGGTGGCGTAGAGCTTGCGGGCCTGCGCTTCGTATTGCTCGGAGACGTGCTCGGAGCGGCCGAACGACTTGATCACCCGGATGCCGACCGCGCCCTCCTCCGCTCGGGTCGCCAGGTCGCCCTGCTCGTCCTGGACCCTGCGGGACACCACGACGTAGGCCTTCTCGAAGCGCATCGACAGCCAGACGACCGGCAGCGCGGCGGCCGCAACGACCAGCCCCAACGGCCAGTAGAGACGGAGCAGAACGCCGGTCACCACGGTGACCTGGAGGATGTTGAGGACCAGGAAGAGCAGCCCGAACCCGGCGAACCGGCGGATCGAGGAGAGGTCCTGGGTGGCGCGCGAGAGCAGCTGACCGGACTCCCACTTGGTGTGGAAGCTCATCGGGAGCTCCTGCAGCCGGGCGTAGAGATCGTGTCGGATCTCGGTCTCGAGGCCGAGCACGGCCGTCGACTGCACCCAGCGGCGTACCCAGATCAGCACCGCCTCGAGGATGCCCAGGCCCAGGGCCAGCAGCCCGAGCGGCAGCAGCGAGCTCAGGTCGCCGTCGGTGATCGGGCCGTCGATGATCGCCTTGGTCACCAGCGGGATCGTGATCGTGAGCCCGACGGCTGCGACCGCGGCGGCGGCCATGATCGACAACGCACGAAGGTGCGGCTTCAGGTATCCCCGGAGCCGCCACAGCGAGTGGATCCCCGCTGGTGGGTCTGTGCGCTCCGGGGTTGCCATCGTCAACGATCCTAAATCGGACCTCCGACAGGGGCTAATCGTTATCTGGTGCTTACGGCGTCGACGCTCCTACCCGGCCACGCCGCGCCACGATCCCGCCAAAACGCGACACCGCAACCGCGGTTGAGGTCAAGCCGCCAAACCGGTCGCGAAGACCGGTCCCGATCGTTGGTGTCCACCGGATGGGCAACTCCGCGGGCCCTGCCGACCAGGCCCTTGCCGAGTTCAGCCGTCCAGCAGCCCCCGCACCACGCGCAGCCCGACCGACATCCGGGCGAGGTCGCCCTCCTCGTCGGCGCAGATCTGCTCCAGAGTGGCGGCGGCCCGGCTGACCAGCTCGGCCTCGCCCGCCTCCCAGGCCGTGATCCGGGCCGAGGCGGAGTCCTCCGACGACGACGTACGCAGCACCTGCGCCGTGAGCGCGGTGTGCACGGCGTGCAGGTCGTCACGGAGCGTGGCGCGCGCCATCGTCTGCCACTTGTCCTCGCGTGGCAGCGCGACGATCCGCTGCAACAGCACCGGCAGCCCGAGCCGTTCGCCGAGCGCGAAGTGCACCCGCGCCACGTCCTCGGGAGCCAGCCCCTCGCGCTGGGCGACCTCGACCACCCCGAGCAGCATGTACGCCGGCTCGAGCACCGCCACCCTCCGGGCCAGCTCCTCGGGGACGCCGCGCCGCTCGTAGCTCGCCTGCCGCTCCTGGAACGACTCCAGCTCACGACCCGACATCAGATCCGGCAGCTGCGCCATCGTCGCCTGCACCGGGCCGGCGAACTGGTCGACCGTGGCGTTGCTGTCCAGCGGCGGACGGCGGTTGTTGACGAGCCACCGCGAGGCCCGCTCCACCAGGGTGCGCATCTGGATCCGCAGCGAGGTCTGCACCCTGGCCTCGAGCTGGTTGTCGTGGGACTTCAGCTCGTCACGCAGCGGCAGCGACGCGAAGATCTCGCGGGCCACGAAGTTGGCCCGGGTGAGGTCCGGCACCGACGCGCCGGTCTCGTCGGCGAGCCGTGGCCAGTAGGTCATGCCGGCGCCGTTGACCAGGTCGTTGACCACCTGGGTCACGATGATCTCCCGACGCAGCGGGTGCGCCTCGATCTGGGCCCGGAACCGTTCGCGCATCGGCGTCGGGAAGTAGGCCTTGAGGTCCAGGTCGAGGTACGGGTCGTCGGGCAGCTCCCCCGCCAGCAGCGCCTCGGCCAGCACGATCTTGGTCCACGCCAGGAGCACCGCCAGCTCCGGAGGGGTGAGCCCGCTCCCGCGGTCGAGCCGGCGGCGTACCTCCCGCCGGGACGGCAGCCCCTCGATCTCGCGGTCGAGGGTGCCGGCCTGCTCGAGGCGGCGCATGAAGTCCTCGTGCACGTGCAGCAGCGACGGCGCGTGCGCGACGGCGTTCGCGATGGCGAGGTTCTGCTCGTAGTTGTCGCGCAGCACCAGCGCGGCGACCTCGTCGGTCATCTCCGCGAGCAGCGTGTTGCGCTGCTTTGCGGTGAGGTCACCGTCCTTGACCACCCGGTCGAGCAGGATCTTGATGTTGACCTCGTGGTCGGACGTGTCGACGCCCGCGGAGTTGTCGATGAAGTCGGTGTTGATCCGGCCGCCCTCCTCGCTGGCACCGCCGGAGTCGCCGCCGGAGAGGACGTACTCGATCCGGCCGGCCTGGGTCAGGCCGAGGTTGCCGCCCTCCCCCACGCACCGCGCGCGCAGCTCGGAGCCGTTGATCCGGATCGCGTCGTTGGCCTTGTCGCCGACGTCCGCGTGCGACTCGTCCTCGCCCTTGACGTAGGTGCCGATGCCGCCGTTCCACAGCAGGTCGACGGGCGCCTGCAGGATCGCCTTCATCAGCTCGGCCGGCGTCATCGCCTGCACCGACTCGTCGATGCCGAGCACCTTGCGTACGGCGTCGTGGATCGGGACCGACTTGAGCGAGCGCGGGTAGATCCCGCCACCCTCGGAGATCAGGCTCTTGTCGTAGTCCTGCCAGCTCGACCGGGGCAGGTCGAAGAGCCGCCGCCGCTCGGCGTACGACGTCGCGGCGTCCGGTGCGGGGTCGAGGAAGATGTCGCGATGGTCGAACGCCGCGATCAGCCTGGTGGTCTCGGAGCACAGCAGCCCGTTGCCGAACACGTCGCCGCTCATGTCGCCGATGCCGACCGCGGTGAACTCCTCGGTCTGGCAGTCGATCCCCCGCTCGCGGAAGTGCCGCTGCACCGAGACCCACGCGCCGCGGGCCGTGATGCCCATCGCCTTGTGGTCGTAGCCGACCGACCCGCCGCTGGCGAAGGCGTCGCCGAGCCAGAAGCCGTAGTCGAGCGCGACGCCGTTCGCGATGTCCGAGAACGTCGCCGTGCCCTTGTCGGCGGCGACCACCAGGTAGGAGTCGTCCCCGTCGAGGCGCAGCACGCCCTCGGGCGGCACGGTCTCTCCGTCGACCAGGTTGTCGGTGATGTCGAGCAGCCCGGAGATGAACGTCTTGTAGCAGGCGACGCCCTCGGCCAGCCAGGCGTCCCGATCCGACGGGTCCGGGAGCTGCTTGCAGAAGAAGCCGCCCTTCGCTCCGACCGGCACGATGACGGTGTTCTTGACCATCTGCGCCTTGACCAGGCCGAGCACCTCGGTGCGGAAGTCGTCGCGCCGGTCAGACCAGCGCAGGCCGCCGCGCGCCACCGGGCCGAACCGCAGGTGCACGCCTTCGACCCGCGGTGAGTAGACGAAGATCTCGAACTTGGGCCGCGGCTGCGGCAGGTCCGGGATCGCCGACGGCTCGAGCTTGAACGACATGTAGGCGTGCGGGCCGCCGGTCCCGCCTTCGGCCGGCCGAGCCGCCTGGAAGTAGTTGGTGCGCTGCGTCGCCCTGATGTGGGTGAGGTACGAGCGCAGGATCCGGTCGTGGTCGAGGCTGGCCACGTCGTCGAGCGCGGTGAGGATCCGCTTCACGACGAGGTCCTCCTCCGCCGGGTCCCCGCCGGCCGGGTCGAACCGAGCCTCGAAGAGGGCGACCAGGAGCCGCGTGATGTCGACGTTGCCGCGGAGGGCACCCTCGATGTAGTCCTGGGCGAACGGGCTGTTGCCCTGCCGCATGTACTTCGCGTACGCGCGGAGCACGGTCGCCTGCCGCCAGGTCAGCCCGGCGGCGAGCACCAGCCCGTTGAAGCCGTCGATCTCGTTGTAGCCGTCCCACACGGCGCGCAGCGCGTCCTGGAACAGCTCGCGGGAGCCGCTGGGCAGGTGCTCGCCGTACCGCAGGCCGAACTCGTAGATCATCGACTGCCGCTCGAGCCCCTCGAGCGCGTAGGGCCGTTCGTCGACGACCTCGACGCCCATCGACGAGAGCATCGGCAGCACCTCGGAGAGGGAGAGCGGGACGCCGATCCGGTAGACCTTCAGCCGGGCTTCGCCGGGTCCGGCGTCGAGGTGCTCGTAGAGCGAGAGGTCGAGGCCGCCGTCGTCGGGCCCGTCGGTGCGGATCGCCTCGAGCCGACCCAGGTCGACCGCGGCGGTGCGGGCGGAGTAGTCCTCCTTGTACGCCTCCGGGAACGAGTCGGCGTACCGCCGGCCGAGGATGGTGCCGACCTCCTCGCCGTACTCCGCGATCACGGCCTGGGTGAAGTCGTCGCGCCAGGAGCGGGACGCCTCGGTCAGGCGGCGCTCGAGGTCGGCGGTGTCGACGTCGGGGCTCTGTTGGTTCTCGGGCAGGTCACCCTTGGGCAGGTGGACGACGAAGTGCACCCGGGCGGTCGTGGACTCGTTGATGCGGACCGTGAACTCGATGGACTCGCCGTGCAGCTGCTCCTGGAGGATCCGCTCGAACCTCTCGCGGACACCGGTGTTGTAGCGGTCGCGGGGCAGGTAGACGAGGACCGAGACGTAGCGGCCGTAGGTGTCGCGGCGGATGAACATCCGCACCGCGCGCCGCTCGCGGGCGCTCATCGCGGCCTCGGTCATCGGCGCGAGCTCGTCGATCGGGGTGTGCAGCAGCTCGTCGCGCGGGTAGGTCTCGAGGGTGTCCATCAAGGCCTTGCCGGCGTGGCTGCGCGGGTCGAAGCCGCTGCGCTTGAGGACCTCCTTGGTCTTCTCGCGGATCAACGGGATCCGCATCAGGCTCTCGGTGTAGGCCGCGCTGGCGAGCAGACCCAGGAAGCGGCGCTCGCCGTCCACCTCGCCGTTCTCGTCGAAGGTCTTCACGCCGACGTAGTCGAGGTACGCCGGACGGTGCACGGTGGCGCGGGAGTTGGCCTTGGCCAGCACCAGCAGCGTCTTCTCGCGCGCCTTCGCCTTCACCGCCTCGGGCAGCCGCCCGAACGACTCCGACATCTCCTGGTCGGCGCGGAGGATGCCGAGGCCGGTCCCGGGGACCGCGAGCAGGTAGTCGTCGCCGTCGCGCTCCTCGAGCTTGTACTCGCGGTAGCCGAGGAAGGTGAAGTGCTCGTTGGCCAGCCACTCGAGCAGCTCGGCGGCCTGGCGGACCTCCTCGTGTTCGAGCGGCGGCGGGTCGCTACGGAGGTCGGCGACGATCGCCTCGACCTGGTCGTGCATCTTGCGCCAGTCCTCGACGGCCTCCCGGACGTCGCGGAGCACGCGCTGGATGTCCTCGACGATCGCGTCGGGGTCGTCGCCCTCGGGCAGCCGGTCGATCTCGACGTGCATCCACGACTCCCGGACCGCCTCGCCCTCGGGCTCGAGCGCGCCGTCCGGCACCGACCTGGCCGACTGGAGGGCACCGGTGATGTCCCGCACCGCGTCGAAGCTGGGGTGGATGACGACGTGCACGTCGCGCAGCTGCCGGGACAGCTCCATGGTCAGCGAGTCCACGAGGAACGGCATGTCGTCGACGACGACCTCGACCACGCTGTGCCCGCTGGCCGACCAGCCGTGCTCGGCCAGCGTGGGCGTGCTGACCCGCACCCGGGCGGTCCCCTGGGGGCGGCTGGTGGCGAGCTTGTACTGCGACGCGAACGCGCCGTACACGTCCGCGTCGCTGCGGTCGAGGAGGTCCTCGGGCGCCACGTGCCGGTAGTAGGCGCGCACCAGCTCGGGGATCTGGTCGTGAGGCGGTCCGCCGGTGCCCTTCCCAGCCTGGGCAAGGCTGATCGCCTGGTCGATCAGCTCGGCCTTGGACTGCTCGGACGTGGACTGGTGCGTCGTCGTTGACACAAGGCCGAGGTTAGTCCCCACGAGTCCCGATTCGTCTGCGGGCTGACCGGGGATCTGCGGCTCGGAGGCGCAGACGAATCGAGAGCGTCCCTAGAGGTCCGAGCGCAGCCCCCACAGCAGTGGGTAGTAGCGAAGCGGCAGCCGGCCGCGAAGGTACGTCGAGCCGCTCGACCCGCCGGTCCCGGACTTCGACCCGATCATCCGTTCGACCATGGTCACGTGCCGGGCCCGCCAGTTGGCGGCGAGCTCGTCGTGCTGGAGCAGCGCCTCGCTGACGGCCCAGATGTCGGCGTACTGCTCGCGGTCGTGGGCGGCGGTCCGGAGCGACTCGCGGATGTCGTCGTCGCGGTCCGCCGGGAGCCCGCGCGCTCGGAGCACGTCGACGAACGCGTCCCACAGTGTCGGCTCGTCCAGCCGCTGCTGGAGCCGGGCCTGCTCGGACTCGGTGATCCCGCGGAAGCGTTCGACGTACGCCGGGTCCTTGGCGCCCGAGAGGAACTCCAGCTCCCGGAACTGAACCGACTGGAAGCCGCTGGCCGGCGCGAGCCGCTGCCGGAACTCGAGGAAGTCCTGCGGCGTCATCGTCTCCAGGATGTCGATCTGGTGCACCAGCACCCGCTCGATCACGTGCACCCGCTGCAGCAGGTGCTGGGCCCACCACAGCCGGCCCTCGGTCATCGCGTCCCGCGCGGCGGCCGCCTCGTGCAGCAGCTGCTTGAACCACAGCTCGTAGACCTGGTGGATGGTGATGAACAACAGCTCGTCGTGCGCCGGCGGGTCGGACTCGAGGTGCTGGGAGTCGAGCAGCTGCGGCAGCCGGAGGTAGCTGCCGTAGGTCAGCTGGGCCCCCTGCTCCCCGAACGAGACGAACTGGTCACTCTGCTCCTCCGCCATGACGTCACCGTAGTCAAGTCCCGCCGTGCCATAGTCCCGCCATGAAGTTCCGCCACGAGCTGTCGTACGACGCTGCACCGGGGCGCGTCTACGCGATGCTGGCCGACCCGGACTTCCGGCGGAGGTCGTGCGCGGCCATGGAGGTGATCTCCGCCGACGTCCAGCTGGAGCGGGACGGCGATGGATTCACGCTGGTCATCGACCAGCTGCAGAACACCAGGGACCTCCCCGCCTTCGCGCGGACGTTCGCCGGTGAGTCGACCCAGGCGATCCAGCGCGAGGTGTGGCTGGACACCACGACCGGCAGCCTGAGCATCGAGTCGCCGGGCAAGCCGACCAGCGCGAGCGGCACCATCCGCCTCGAGCCGGACGGCACCGGCACCACCGAGGTCGTGGAGCTCGAGATCAAGGTGAAGGTGCCGCTGCTCGGCGGGAAGCTCGAGAAGCTGATGGCCGAGAAGGTGGCCGCGGGGATGGACGTCGAGCACACCGTCGGCGTGGCCTGGCTGGAGGAGCACTGAGATGTCGACCAGGCTGAGCTACGACCTGACCTACGACGCACCGCTGCTCGAGGTCGGCGAGATGCTGATGGATGCGGCGTTCCGCGAGCAGGTCTGCGACGCCCAGCTGGCGCTCCGCAAGACCGTGAGCGTGAGCCAGGACCGCGGCGGGATGAAGGTCGTCGTCGACATGGTCCAGGCCGCGCAGGGCATCCCGGGCTTCG
>JAWWPK010000562.1:0-2505 GCA_033854925.1 Nocardioidaceae bacterium
GATGCTCGACCCGGTGGAGTAGCCGTCGTCGAGGCGCACGAACCCGAACTCCGCGGTCGTCCAGATCACGACTTCCTCCGCGATCCGGCTGAGGTCGATGCCGGTCATCGCCGCGACGAAGGCGAACTCGGCAACGAAGTCTCGCGCCGACGTGCCGTCGATGGAGTTCGCGCTGGACGACGTGAAGCCGAGCTCGGCCGCCACGGCCACCGGGTCCAGCCCCAGCGACTGGCCGGCCAGCGCCCCCGAGCCGTACGGCGAGTCGAGGCGGGCCGCCCAGTCGGCGAGCCGGTCGACGTCGCGGACCAGCGGCCACGCGTGGGCAAGCAGGTGGTGGGTGAGCAGCACCGGCTGCGCGTGCTGCAGGTGCGTGCGCCCGGGCATGATCGCGCCCAGGTGCGCCCTGCCCTGCTGCGCGAGTGCGTCGACCAGCTCGAGGAGGCGCTCGGCGATCACCCGAGCGTGGTCGCCGAGGTACATCCGGAGCAGGGTGGCGATCTGGTCGTTGCGGGACCGACCGGCCCGGAGCCGCCCGCCCAGCTCGGGGCCGACCTCCTCGAGCAGCAGCCGCTCCAGGGCTCCGTGCACGTCCTCGTCGGAGGGATCGGGCAGGAGCTCGCCGGACTCGTAGCGGCGGGTCAGCACGTCCAGGCCGGCGTGCAGCGCCGTCTCGTCGTCCGGCGTCAGCAGCCCCGCGGCCCCCAGCGCCTTCGCGTGGGCGTGCGAGCCGGCGATGTCGTAGAGGGTCAGCCGCCAGTCGAAGTGCGTCGACCGTGACAGCGCCTCGAGCTCGGGCGACGGGCCGGAGGCGAACCGGCCACCCCAGAGCTTCCCGTCGTTCGTCGTCATGTGCTTTTCGGGGTCCCCGGGGCGTTGTTCGCCGCTCGCGCTCTGCGCCCCTCGCGAAGAACGTCCTGGGGTGTTCATGCCGCTCCTTTCACGGCCTCGATGGCGCGGCGCATGATCTCGGGCATCTCGGGCGAGGCCGCGGTGCCGTCGGCGGTGAGGTCGTCCGGGAACCACCAGGCCGCGCCGGTGACGTTGCCGACCTCGGCCTCCTCGAGGCCGTCCAGCACCACCTCCACATCGCGGTCGAGCGCGATCGCGAAGAACGTCGAGTGGCTGGTGTAGTCGGTGCCGGCCCACGAGAAGTCGTTGCTGCCGACGTGCACCGGCGGCGAGAGCGCGAGCGGCGAGACGACGATGCCCGTCTCTTCGCGCAGCTCACGCAGCGCGCCCTCCTCGATCGACTCCCCTTCCTCCACGGCGCCGCCGATCGACACCCAGTGCCAGTCGTCGGGGTACGACGGGTCGCGGCCGCGCAGCAGGAGGACCTCGCCGAGTGGGCTCACCGGGAGCACCCGTGCGGACGTGCGGTGGATCCTGTGTCCCTGGGTGCCCATCAGTCGGTGCCCGACTCCATCGCCGCGTTGTCGAGGGCTTCGTCCTCGGTGCCGCCGGCCAGCGCGGGGTTGGCCGTGATCCGGTCGCCGCCGCCGGCCGGGAGATCGCCGAGCAGGATGCCGTGCTCGACGAGCACCTGCCCCTGGTCGAGCGGCTGGGTGGCGTACAGCTCCAGCATCGAGCGCGAGTCGGCGATGTCGAGGTTGCGCATGGTGAGCTGGCCGATCCGGTCGGTCGGGCCGAAGGCGGCGTGCTCGGTGCGCTCCATCGACAGCTTGTCGGGGTGGTAGGAGAAGTTCGGGCCGTCGGTGCGCAGGACGCTGTAGTCCTCGCCGCGCCGCAGCCGCAGCGTCACCTCGCCGGTCACCACCGAGGCGACCCAGCGCTGGAGCGACTCGCGCAGCATCAGCGCCTGGGGGTCCAGCCAGCGGCCCTCGTAGAGGAGCCGGCCCAGCCGGCGGCCCTCGGCGTGGTAGTTGGCGATGACATCCTCGTTGTGGGTCGCGTTGAGCAGCCGCTCGTAGGCGATCCAGAGCAGCGCCATGCCGGGCGCCTCGTAGACGCCGCGGGACTTGGCCTCGATGATGCGGTTCTCGATCTGGTCGGACATGCCAAGCCCGTGCCGGCCACCGACGGTGTTGGCCTCGTGCACCAGCGCCACCGGGTCGTCGTACGTCGTGCCGTTGATCGACACCGGCCGGCCCTGGCGGAACCCGATGGTCACGTCCTCGGGCGCGTTCTCGACCGTGGGCTCCCAGAACTTCACGCCCATGATCGGCTCGACGACCTCCAGGGACACGTCGAGGTGCTCGAGGGTCTTGGCCTCGTGGGTGGCGCCCCAGATGTTGGCGTCGGTGGAGTAGGCCTTCTCCTGGCTGTCGCGGTAGGGAAGGCCGCGCTCGATCAGCCACTGGCTCATCTCGGCCCGGCCGCCGAGCTCGTCGACGAACTGCGCGTCGAGCCACGGCTTGTAGATGCGCAGCTTCTCGTTGACCATCAAGCCGTAGCGATAGAACCGCTCGATGTCATTGCCCTTGTAGGTGGAGCCGTCGCCCCAGATGTCGACCTCATCGGCGTGCATGGCTTGCACCAAGAGCGTGC
>JAWWPK010000563.1:0-3105 GCA_033854925.1 Nocardioidaceae bacterium
ACGAGGAAGTCGCAGCCGAGCGCCAGCTCCAGGCCACCGGTGAACGCCGGTCCGTTCACCGCCCCGATCACCGGCGTCGTGAGCTGGCCGACGACTCCGATGCAGTCGTGGTCGAGGAAGACGTCGAAGTACGCCGCACCGTCCTGGACTGCCTCCTTCAGGTCGACGCCGGCGCAGAAGGCGGGGTCGCTGCCGGTGAGGACCACAGCGCCAACGGCGTCGTCCTGGTCTGCTGCCAGCAGAGCCGTATGGAGGGCGACGACGAGGTCGCTGCTGAGCGCGTTGCGCGCGTCCGGCCGGTTCAGTCGCAGGACGCGGACCCGGCCGCGCTCCTCGACGAGGAGGGCCTCCGGCATGACGGCCTCCTGTGCTCTCGGTCACGCTTATCAGATAGATGTTTAGCCTACTGCCAGTGCTACCGTTCGGGACGCTTTCAATGCGACGAATCATGGAGGAAGACGTTGTCGGACGAGGTGCTGGTCGAGCGGCGCGGGCATGTGCAGGTCATCACGATCAACCGGCCGGACCAGCGCAACGCGCTCAACCGCGCAGTGGCCCTCGCGGTCGCCGCCGCCGTGGACGAGCTGGACGAGTCCGACGAGCTGCGTGTCGGAGTGCTCACCGGTGCCGGCGGCACCTTCTCCTCGGGGATGGATCTCAAGGCCTTCCTGCAGGGCGAGAGCCCCGCTCTGGAGGGCCGTGGCCTGTGCGGGATCACCGAGACGCCGCCGCGCAAGCCGCTGATCGGGGCGGTAGAGGGATGGGCCGTCGCCGGCGGTTTCGAGCTGTTGCTCGCGTGCGACCTGGTCGTCGCGGGCAGGACTGCGAAGTTCGGCGTGCCCGAGGTGAAGCGGGCGCTCGTCGCTGCCGGCGGCGCCGCGATGATGCTGCCCCGCCGGGTGCCTTACGCCCTCGCAATGGAGCTGCTGCTGACCGGCGACCCGTTCGACGCTGAGCGGGCTGCCGCGGTCGGCCTCATCAACCAGGTTGTCGACGAGGGGCAGGCCCTGGACGCCGCACTGGCGATGGCCGCTCGCATTGCCGACAACGGCCCGCTCGCCGTCGCGGCTACGAAGGCGGTGGCGCGGGCGAGCCACGACTGGACCCGCGAGCAGGGGTGGAAGGAGCAGGGGGCGTTGCTGTCCCCGGTGTTCACCTCCGAGGACGCGCGCGAGGGTGCCACCGCGTTCGCGGAGAAGCGCCCACCGGTCTGGAAGGGCCGCTAGTCCCGGAGCACGAACTCGGGGACCTGGAAGTCGCCACCGGCGAGCGGCACGACCTTGACCCCGACGGCTGCTCCGACCGACACCTGATCGGGCTCCGCGTCGAGGATTGCGACGAGATGCAGCCCGCGCTGCTCACTGAGCTCAACGGTCGCCACGACGTACGGCGGCGTGCGGCCCGGCACCGTGGGTTGTCGCACCACGATGTAGCTGACGACGGTCCCGTCGCCGGTGACCGGCTGGATCGTGACCGCACCCGCGCAGGAGCGGCATCGCTCGAGTGGCGGGTGCATCCAGAGCCCGCAGTCGCTGCACCGGCAGATGCCGAGCGTGCCGTTGCGCAGGGAGTCCCAGAACTCCCGGGTGTCGGGATCGGGCAAGGGCTGGGGAGTCAGCGCGGCGAGATCGGTCACGGCCGGTCCGCGCTGTAGACGACGGCTCCGCCGTACGGACCGCCGCCCGCCGTCACCAGCGCGACCCGGGCGTCAGGGACCTGACGGGGGCCCGCGTCGCCGCGTAGCTGGAGCACTGCCTCGTAGTGGTGGTTCAACCCGTGGACGTAGCCCTCGGACAGCAGCCCGCCGTGCGGGTTGACGACGATGTCGCCGCCGTACGTCGCACGGCCTTCGCGGTAGAAGTCGCCGACCTCGCCCTTGCCGCAGAAGCCGTAGTCCTCCATGGTTGCCATCACCGTGTACGTGAAGCAGTCGTACATCAGGGCCACGTCCATGTCCTTCGGCCCGAGGCCGGTGTTCTTCCACAACCGGGGGGCTGCGGTGCGGGAGTACATCGACGTCTGGTCGTTCCACGCTGTCCACGTCGAACCGCTCTGCGAGCAGCCGGACCCGACCAGCCAGACCGGTCTCGTTGCGACGCCGCGCGCCACCTCCTCCGAGGTCACGAGCACAGCGACAGCCGCGTCGATCTCGTAGGTGCAGTCGAAGACGCGGAAGGGCTCGTTGATCCAGCGTCCCTCGAGGTACTGCTCGAGCGACAACGGCTCCTGCATCACGGCGTGCGGGTTGCGCACCGCGTGCGCGCGCTGCTGGACCGCGATGCTGCCGAGGTCCTCCGAGGTCGTGCCGTACTCCGCCATGTGCCGCCGCGCCCACATCGCGAACCACTGCGGCGGGACGAGGAAGCCCGAAGGTGCGTCGAACTGCGCATCGTCGGGGACCCGGACCGGCGCGTCCATCGAGCCGAGGCGATGGCCGGTGCGCCCGTTCAGCGAGCGGTAGACAAGCACGGCTCGGCACATGCCGGCCTCGATGGCGGCCGACGCCGTCGCGATCAGGTCCGAGACGATGTTGCCCCCGGCGTAGACGCTGTAGCTCCAGGCCAGCTCGTCCTTGCCCATCGCGTAGGAGACGTCACCGGGGTGGGCGGAGTCGCCGACCTGGAACGTGATCATCCCGTCGACGTCCTCGACCCCGAGTCCCGCGTCAGCGAGGGCGGCCCGGCACGCCTCGACCGCCATCGCCCGCGTGGTGCGTCCGGAGCTGCGCGTGAACGCGGTCCGGCCGATCCCGACCAGTGCTGTCGCCATGTCGCCGCCTCCCGTCAGGCCTTCGCGGTGCGGACGCCGAAGTCCATGTCCTTGAAGTAGTTCACCGGCTTGACGTCCTTGCCGAGCCAGGACGGTTTGGCCACATGGTTCGGATCGCTCGGCCGGGCCCAGTCGACCCAGTCGCCGAAGTCGCGTCGGGTGAGCTCCTGGGCGAAGTCGGGCTTGCCGGTTTCCTCGAGGGCGCGGTTGTAGGCGTTGCGGAAGCGGACCATGTCGTACATCACCCACCAGTCCTCCTCCGAGGACCACTTGCCGTTGCCGGCGTACTGGATGACCTGCACCGAGGGGAAGTCGACGTAGCCCTGGTCGGGATCG
>JAWWPK010000564.1:0-2914 GCA_033854925.1 Nocardioidaceae bacterium
ATCCGCGGGCCGCCGAGCGGCCACGTGCTGTCGATCGAGGACGCGACCGTGGCCGGCGCGGTGGCCCTGGGTGGCACCCTCGGCTTCCTGGGCATCGACGTCGACGGATCGTTCAGCTTCGCCCGCAAGGACGCGACCGCGCCGCTGCTCGCCGTGGACTTCACGCCCGGCGCGATCCCGCTGGCCGGCGGCCTCACCATTCCGAACGCCGCGACCCTTCGCGGGCTCGGGACCCTCAACGTGCTCAACCACGGCGCGGGTGCCGTGGTGTCCCCGATCATCAACGCCAAGCTCGACGCCGCCCTCACCGGGAAGGCGACGGTCGACACCGGTGCCGCAACCCCGACGGTCCTCGGCGAAGGCGCCATCACGGTCAAGATCGGCGACGCATCGCAGCCGCTGACCGGCACCAACTTCGACGTGCAGGCCGACGGCTTCAAGACGGCGCTGTCCGGCTTCGACTTCGACCCGAACAACCCGGCCGCGATGCTCACCCTCGTCCTCAACGGCCTCCGTGCTGTCCTGAGCAAGATCGATGTCGGCGACGTCTGCGACGAGCAGCACGCCGAAGTGGATGTCGAGCGTGACGTTCTTCAGCCCGACCTTCAGCGTCGCCGAGGACGCGCCGGACGCCGTCCTGGCCCCGAGGGCCGAGATCCCGGTGAGTGCCTTGAGCTTGTCGCCGATGTCGATCGTGCCGTTGGGCAGGCTGCCGGCTGGGATGTTGAACGTCCGGACCAGGTGGAAGTCCAACGCCTTGGTTGCCGGGTCGTAGCTCAGGGCGTCCGACGGCAGGTCGAAGCCGGCGATGCCGTGCAGTCGCGCCATCAGTGACGCAGCCGTCGTCGGCGGCTGCGAGACGGACTGCTTCGTGTGGTCGGTGTCATCGAGCTCGTAGGTCGCGGTCACCACCAGGGGCTCGGTTCCGGTCGTCTTGAACTGCGCGCGCTTGCGCAGGGCGTTCGCCGTCGAGGTCGGGCTGATGGTGTCGTCCCCGTTGGCGTGATCGGCGTCGGTGAACGCTGTCGCGCCCTTCACGGTCCAGGCGATGGATCCTGGCCGCACCGCACCGAGAGCAGTCGCGGAGCAGAAGAAGAGCAAGCCGGCGGTCGTGCCGTCGACCGGTCCGCTCGGCGGGCTGCTGTCCGTCGTACCGCAGACCACGGACTGGCTCGAGACGAAGTCGAGCACTGGCTGCGCCAGCTTCGCCAGGGTGGCCAAGCCCTCATGGAGGAATGGCAGTGCGACGTCCGCCCCCGCCGACAGCGAGGACAGGCCGGCGCCGAGCTGCCCGACGCCACCGAGCAGGTCGTCGGCAGAGATCTTGCTGAAGTCGCCCAGCGCGTCGAAGGCGCCGGAGGCGAAGGAGGCATTGACGTTGCCCCCGACGATGCTGAGGGTTGCCGTCGCGTCTGGCGTTGCAGGCAGCAGCGGTGAGTCGAACGTCGCGGTCGCGTTGAGCGCCTTGGTGACGGTGCTGCTCGCCCGGTCAGCCAGTGCGGTGTTGGTCAGCTCGTCCCGCGTCAGGCCGCCGACCCCGTCCGGGTCCGTGATGGCGATCGGCAGGGCCAGCGAGGCACTCGGCACCGCGAGGGCCACGTCGAGCGTGGTCAGACCCAGGTCGACCGTCACGGCGGCGTTGGCGTTGGTCACCGTTGCCGCGACCGTCGCGGTGACTGGAGCCAGACCGATGGAGGTCGTGGGGCTGGCAACGACCGTGGCCAGGTTGACCGTGAGGTGCAGGGTGGTGTCGAAGGTCAGGGCGGCTTCGATCGAACCGTCCCGGACCTTGACCGGGCCGCTGTTGAACGCGAGCGGAGCCGACACCGTTCTGCTCAGGTGCACCGGCACGACGAGGGCGAGGCTGCTACCGGTCTTGACTCCGGTGACCGGGGTGGCCGAGCCGCAGGGGGTCGCCGCGCAACCGAGGGCGTAGGCCACGCCGCCGGTCGTCCCGTCCCTGGCCTCGAGGGCCGCGACGAGCGCATCGGTGTCCGCGTAGGAGCCGGCCAGGCCCGACGACACGGCGGCCAGGGTGGAGCTGAGCGCGAGTCCGGCGGCGCCGGCCGGCTGCAGCGTCGTCAGCGGGAGCTGCTGGGCCAGGGAGGGCAGCGTGGCCACGTCACCGATGGCGGCGATGTAGTCCTGCAGCGCCGCGCCCGCTGCCGTCACCTGGGGGTCGTCGCTCGCACTCGCCCCGCCGACGCCGATGTAGGCAGCGCCGCCAAGCAGCAGCAGCGGAACGCTCAGCCGGAGCAGGCGTGGCAGTCGACTCATGGTTCCCCCTGGAACGTCCTGCGGAGACGCGGCCCGGCCGGGTCGAGAACCGGAACGCGCGGCACCCGGTGGGTGCCGCGCTCCTAGTGCAGTGCTGCTTCGACCTTCGGTCTGATCGCCAACCAGTCAGAGACGAGCGACGCGTAGCGCTGCAGGTCTGCGGCCAGTCGTCGCGCGGATCCAGAGCCGGCATCGCTCACGACGCTGTCGAGCGCCGTCACCTGCTCACGCAGGAGGTTGGTGAAGGTCGCGAAGTCGGCCTTCGCCGACGACGGCGCCTTGAGGGCCGCGAACCGGTCCGCGGCCGACTTCGTCCCGTCGCGAAGCGCGACGTAGATCGGGAGGATCTCGTCCGTGCCGCCACCGGACACCGCCTGCCCGCGGGCCTGCAGTGCCGCCGTACTGGCACGGAAGTCGGCAACGGCCGCGGCGTAGCCCGAGGCGAAGCCGCCAGTGGAAGGCGAGGCAGAGCTCGCAGGGGCAGTCACCGGACGGAGGGCGTAGAGCGCCAGCATGGCGACCACGACGACGATGGCGGCGAAGGCTGGGAAGAGACGACGCCGCTCCCAGACGGGAGGCTGCACCGACGCGACAGACACCGACACGACTCCCCCCGCGACGAAAGCCCCCCGACGTC
>JAWWPK010000565.1:0-22264 GCA_033854925.1 Nocardioidaceae bacterium
AGGCCGACCGCCCGCGAGGCGGCGTTGGACTTGCCGAGCCGGTGCGCGAGCTCGCCGTACGACGAGGTCTCGCCGTAGCCGATCTCGCGCAACCCCTGCCAGACCCGCTGCTGGAACTCGGTGCCGACCGGAGCCAGCGGCAGGTCGAACTCCTTGAGGTCGCGGTCGAAGTACGCGCGGAGCTGGCGTGCGGTCTCGACGAGGACCGGCTGGCCGTCGTCGCGGCTGCCGCGTGGGTGGCCGTCGTGGCTCTGTCCAATGCTGGGGAAAGGGTGGAACTCGATCTGGGTGAGGGCTCCGTCGTGCTCGACGAGACGCAGCTCGCCGACGGGGCTGTCGATGACTGTCCAGGACATTTCAGTCCTCCTTCGAGGTGGTGGGGTTGCTGATCGGGGGCATGAGGGTGTTCCAGAGGTGCATGAGGGCGTAGGAGCGCCACGGCCGCCAGCCGTCGCTGTCGGTGATCACCGTGGCCGGGTCGTGGCCGAGGCCGGCGATCGCGTTGCGGACGCCGATATCGGTCGGGAGGAACACGTCGGGGTGACCGAGCGCGCGCATCGCGACGTAGTCGGCGGTCCAGGGACCGATGCCCGGCAGCTCGACGAGTGCCGCGCGGACGTCGTCACGGTCGGCGCCTCGGTCGAGGGCCACGTCGCCCGAGGCCAGCACTGCGGCCAGTCCGGTCAGCGCGCGGCCGCGGGAGCGCGGCATCGGCAGCGCCTCGGGGTCGAGCTCGGCCAGCGTCGCCGCGGAGGGGAACAGGTGGGTCAGACCGGGGAGGTCGGTCTCGACCGGGGTGCCGTACGTCGCGACGAGCCGCCCGGTCACCGTGCGGGCGCCGGTGACGCTGACCTGCTGGCCGACGACCGTGCGGATCGCGGTCTCGTCGCCGTCGACCTGGCCGGGCACCCGGAGGCCGCGGTTGGCGCGAACCAGCGGGCCGATCACCGGGTCGCCGAGGAACTGGTCGTCGACGGCGACCGGGTCGCAGTCGGCATCCACGAGCCGGCGGGCGCGCTCGACCGCAGCCGCGGTGTCGCGGAGGTCGTGCAGCCGGAACTCGGCCCTCACGAACGCGGTCTGCCCGGTCGCCGGGGTGTCGTCGAGCCCGAGTCGGACGGTGCCGGGGCCGTGCGGGAGGTCGAGGGTGCGGGCGTACCAGCCGCGGCCCCCCGTGACACCGGCTGCCTCGACCCCCGGCACGACGTGGAAGGCCAGGAAGTCGAGCAGGGCCCGGCCCGCGAACGGCGTGCGGACCGCGAGCCGCATCGTCACCGTCCCGTGGGTGGGAGTGCCACGGCGCCGGCCGCGGAGCTCGGTCGGGCTCGCGGCGTAGACCTCACGGACCGTGTCGTTGAACTGACGGATGCTGGAGAAGCCGGCCGCGAACGCCACGTCGGCGAAGCCGAGGTCGGTCGTCTCGACCAGCACTCGCGCGGTCTGGGCGCGCCGCGCGCGGGCCAGCGCCAACGGTCCGGCGCCGAGCTCGGCCGTGAGCAGCCGGGTGAGGTGTCGCGGCGTGTAGCCGACCCGGCGAGCCAGCCCGTCGACGCCCTCGCGGTCGACGACGCCGTCGGCGATCAGACGCATCGCGCGGCCCGCGGCGGTGGCCGCGACATCCCAGTCGGGGCTGCCCGGCGTCGCGTCGGGCAGGCAGCGCTTGCAGGCGCGGTAGCCCGCGGCCTGGGCCGAGGCGGCGCTCGGGTGGAAGGTGACATTCTGGACGGCCGGCGTGCGCGCCGGGCAGGACGGGCGGCAGTAGATCCCGGTGGTCCGCACCGCGGTGTAGAAGACGCCGTCGAAGCGACGGTCGCGCGACTTCACCGCGCGGTAGCAGGACTCCCTGTCCAGGTGTCGGGGGTCCAGACGGTCGTTGTTCATGAGTCCATCCTGACCCACGGTACCGACAATCTCTGGCGGGAATCGGACACCGCCACTCGGACCGTGTATGCGCAGTTCAGGGCGGCTGTATCGGCAACCGCTTGGCGTGATCTGCCACGATTCGACTCGTGACCGGGGTGCGGTTGGAGCGCGGGCAGCGCCGCAACGTGCTGCTGGTCATCATCGCGACCCAGCTGGTCGTCGCCCTGATCACCGGGCTGGTCATCACGCTGTCCTACAAGGCGCTCGACAAGAACTTCCACCCCGGCCAGGAGATCGAGCACCACGCCACCCGCAAGCACCTGATCGGCGGCGACGCGCTCAACATCCTGGTGATGGGCTCGGACAGCCGGGCCGGCGCCGGCAACAACATCGACGGGCAGACCGACATCGGCCAGCGCTCCGACACCACGATCCTCGTGCACGTGTCTGCGGACCGGAAGACGGTCTACGGCGTCTCGCTGCCTCGCGACGCGATGGTCACCCGCCCCGATTGCACCACCGTGACCGGCAAGAAGGTGCCGGGCGCCGAGCTGCAGATGTTCAACGCGGCGTACTCACTCGCCGGCCCGGCCTGCACCGCCGCGCAGGTGGAGGCTCTCACCGGCATCTACATCGACCACTACGTGTCGTTGGACTTCAACGGCTTCAAGGACATGGTCGACGCCGTGCACGGGGTCACCGTCTGCATCCCGGAGAACGTCGACGACAGCGCGCACGGCATCACCTTCAAGGCCGGCACCCAGGAGCTCGACGGCCAACAGGCGCTGAACTACGTGCGCGAGCGGTACGTCCTCTCCGCCAACTCCGACATCGGCCGGATGAAACGGCAGCAGGCGTTCGTCGCCTCGATGATCAACAAGGTGGTCAGCGCCGGCACCCTCACCCACCCCACCCGGGTCTACGGCTTTCTCAAGGCCGCGACCGGCTCGATCACCACCGACCCCGGGCTCAGCTCGCTGAGCAAGCTGGTCAACCTCGCGCTGCAGTTCCGCAAGACCAACCTCGACAACATCTCGTTCATCACCGTGCCGTTCGAGGAGTACGCGCCCGACCCCAACCGGCTGATCTGGTCGGATTCGGCCAAGGGGCTCTGGAAGGTGATCCTGAACGACGAGGCGCTGCCGAAGCGATACAAGGAGCAGGTGATCTCGGCCGACACGCCCCCGGGTACGCCGTCCGGCACGGCCTCGGGCACGGCGTCCGGCACCGCCTCTTCGTCCGGGACGCCGTCCTCGCCCTCGACGGGGCCGACCGGCTCGGGTGGTGCGCAGGCGGCCGACCAGAACGGCCTCTGCACCTAGCCCCGCGCCTACGCCGACCTCGCCACGAGCGCCTCCTCGCGCAGGAGCGGCAGCATGTTGTCGCCGACCCGGCCGATCTCGGTCTTGTACGGCGTGTCGGAGAGCACGAAGTGCGTGACGCCGAGCTCGGTGTACCTCCGCAGCGCCGACGCGACGTCCTCGGCTGAGCCGACGAGCCAGGTGGTGCCGGCGCCGCCACCGCCGTACTTGCCCGGAGCGGTGTAGAGGCAGGTGTCGAGGACGTCACCCTGCTCGGCGAGGTCGAGGAGCCGCTGCTGGCCGGTGGCCTTGAAGCCGTTGCGGTGGAACCGCGGCTGCCCGCCGTCCTCGGCCATCTTGGCGACCTTCTCCTCGGCGTCGTGCCAGGCCTCCTCCGTGGTGTCGCGGACCAGCGTGGTGATCCGAAGGCCGAACTCCAACGGCGGCAGGTCGCGCTCCAGCGACTGCTCCAGGCCCCTCAACCTGTCGATGCGCTCGGCCACGCCGTCGAGCGGCTCGCCCCAGAACAGCTGGACGTCGGACTCGGTGGCCGAGACCTCCTCGGCCGCCTCCGACGCGCCACCGAAGTAGAGGCGCGGGTGGATGCGGTCGCCGCGCACGACGGGCCGTGGCGAGACCGTCGACTCCTCCACCGTGAAGTGCTCGCCTTTGAAGGTGACGTTCTCCTCGGTCCAGAGCCGCCGGACCAGCCGCATGAACTCCTTGGTCCGGGCGTAGCGGTCTGCCTGGTCGCCCTCCACGTCGCCGTACGCCGCGAGGTGGTCCTGGCCGGAGACGATGTTGACGCGCACCCGCCCCTCTGACAGCCGGTCGAGCGTCGCCGCTGCGGACGCGAAGTGCGCGGGCCGCCAGTAGCCCGGGCGGATGGCGATCAGCGGCTCGAAGGTCTTCGTCCGCGCGGCCAGCGCCGTCGCCACGGTGAACGTGTCGGGCCGGCCCCAGCTGGTGCCGAGCAGGGCGCCCGACCAGCCGTGATCCTCGACACGTCGGGCCAGGTCCACCTGGTAGTCCAAAGACCCGTAGCCCTCCTCTGTGGACGCCGTGTCACCGCGGTGACCGGTCTCGACGAAGTTGGGCAGGTACCACAGGAACTCCAGGCTCATGACGAGCGCCTCCCGAGATGTGAGTCGGATGCGAGCGGTTGGGTCGGCCGTGCTTCTATGTCTAGTGTGTCAGTGGACTTACAGTAATCTAAATTGTAGTTTCATGGTCAAATTACTCTAGTTATTCGGGAGACGTAGTGACTCACTTGCAACTCACTCGCCGCATCCCGGCCGCGGCCGCCGTGGTGGCGCTCGGCCTGGCTGGACTCACGGCCTGCGACAGCGCCGAGGGCAGCGGCGGCCCGAAGCTGGCCGCCGACGCGGCCGTCCCGGACAAGGTGCCCAGCGGCACCGTGCTCCGGGTCGGTGACCCGGCCACGGAGACCGCCATCAAGGCCGCCGGCCTCGACCAGGAGCTCGAGGACGAGGGCGTCGACGTGGAGTGGGCCAACATCAGCGGCGGCCCCAAGACCCTCGAGGCCTTCCGCGCGCACGCCCTCGACGTGGGCGCCGCGCAGGACATCCCGCCGCTGTTCGCGGAGTGGACCAACACCGACGTGCGGATCGTCGCGACCAGCAACCGCGCCGACGCCCTCAACCACCCCGTCTACGAGCTGGGGGTGGCGCCTGGCGTCGACGTGAAGTCGCTGGAGGACCTCAAGGGCAAGAAGATCGCCTACTCCCCGGGCCAGGCCCAGGGCGCGCTCGTGCTCCGCGTGCTGGCCAAGGCCGGGCTCACCCAGGATGACGTGGACCTCGTCGAGATGCAGAGCGTGGACGATGTCTACGTCAACGCGGTCGGCAGCAACCAGGTCGACGTGGCCCCCCTGGGCGGCACCCTCGTGACCGAGTACCAGGCGAAGTACGGGCCAGACGGCGGCACCTCGATCCCGACCGGGATCCGGGACGACCAGAGCCTTCTCTACGCGCCGAAGGAGACCGTGGAGGACGCCGGCAAGGCGGCGGCGCTCGCCAAGTACGTCGTCGTCTGGGCCGAGGCCAAGCAGTGGGCCAACGCGCACCCCGACGAGTACGCCCAAGCGTTCTACGTCGACCACGAGGGGCTCAACCTCGAGGACGGCAAGGCGCTGGTCGCCGAAGCCGGCACGATCCAGGTGCCGATCAACTGGGACGAGACCATTGCCGCGCACCAGGAGACCGCGGACCTGCTGGCCAAGGAGCAGGACCACGACGAGCTCGACGTGAACGACATCTATGACCGCCGCTTCGAGAAGGTCGTGGCCGACGCGCTCGGCTCGAAGGCCGACGCGGACGGGTTCCTGTCGTGACGGCGACCGTCCTCGACCGTCGCGCAACCTCGGTCGACGAGCCCGTCGTGGACCGGCGCGTCGTACGCCGCCGGCTCGGCCCCGGCCGGAAGATCCCCTTCTCGCTCGTGCTGGGACCGGTGCTGCTGGTCGGGCTGTGGTTCCTGGCCTCGGCCACCGGGTGGCTCGACCCGCGCACGCTCTCCCAGCCGTGGGTGGTCGCCGGGACGGCCGGCGACCTCATCGAGAGCGGCCGGCTGCAGGACGCCTTGCGGACCTCGGCGGTCCGCGCGTTCTCGGGGCTCGGCATCGGTATCGCAGCCGGCACGCTTCTGGCACTGGTCGCCGGTCTGAGCCGGCTGGGCGAGTCGGTGATCGACGGACCGATCCAGATCAAGCGGTCGATCCCGACGCTGGCGCTGATCCCGCTGCTGATCCTGTGGCTGGGCATCAACGAGGAGATGAAGATCGTCACCATCGCGCTCGCCGTGATGCTGCCCGTCTACATCCACACGCACAACG
This sequence comes from Nocardioidaceae bacterium, assembly GCA_033854925.1. GTDB lineage: Bacteria > Actinomycetota > Actinomycetes > Propionibacteriales > Nocardioidaceae > Nocardioides. The sequence continues at coordinate 6,019 of JAWWPK010000565.1, forward strand.
GGTTGCGCAGCATCGACGGGCGCTACGCCGAGCTGGCGGAGACCGTCGACGTCAGCCGGCTCGAGTTCATCCGCAGCGTGGTGCTGCCCGGCGCGATGCCCGGCTTCCTGCTGGGCCTCCGGTTCGCGGTCACCACCGCGCTGCTCTCGCTGGTCGTGGTCGAGCAGTTCAACGCCATAGCGGGCATCGGCTACCTGATCAGCCTCGCTCAGAACTACGGCCAGACCGACGTCATCGTCGTGTGCCTCGTGGTCTACGCGCTGCTGGGCCTCGCCGCCGACGGCACGGTCCGGCTCATCGAGAGGAGGGCGCTCGCATGGCGTCGAACGCTGGGAAGCTGAAGGACCGCACGGCGGTCCGCGTCCAGAAGCTGCATCGCAGCTTCAACAAGGCCGGAGGGGTCCTCAACGGCCTCGACCTGGACATCGCTCCGGGCGAGTTCGTGGCCCTGATCGGCCGCAGCGGCAGCGGCAAGAGCACGCTGCTGCGGGCCCTGGCCGGGCTCGACCGCGACGTCGCCGGCCACGGCTCCATCGACGTTCCGGCTCGGGTGTCGGTGGTCTTCCAGGACTCCCGGCTGCTGCCGTGGCGCCGGATCCTCGACAACGTCACCTTCGGCCTCCGGGGGAAGGAAGCCCGCGAGCGGGGCCGGGAGGCGCTGGCCGAGGTCGGCCTGGCCGGCCGGGAGAAGGCTTGGCCGCACGAGCTGTCAGGTGGCGAGCAGCAGCGTGCCGCGCTGGCGCGCTCCCTGGTCCGCGACCCGGAGCTGCTGCTGGCCGATGAGCCGTTCGGCGCACTGGACGCATTGACCCGGATCAGGATGCACATCCTGCTCAAGCGGCTCTGCGGGGTGCACCAGCCGTCGGTGCTGCTCGTCACCCACGACGTCGACGAGGCGATCGTGCTGGCCGACCGGGTGATCGTGCTGGTCGACGGCGTCGTGTCCTCGGACATCCACATCGATCTGGGCGAACGCCGCTCGCCGGGTGACCCCCGGTTCGCCGCGCTGCGCAGTCGACTGCTCGCGGAGCTCGGCGTCGAGGACGACCACGAGGCCCTCAGCGAGAACGAAAGCCATCAGCACCACAGGAAGGCTGCTTCATGACGATCGACACCTCGGACTACCGACTGCTCGGGACCACCGGCGTCCGGGTCAGCCCGCTGACCCTCGGCGCCATGATGTTCGGCAGGATCGGCAACCCCGACCACGACGACTCGGTCCGGATCATCCACCGGGCCCTCGACGCCGGAATCAACATCATCGACACCGCGGACGTCTACTCCCGCGGCGAGTCCGAGGAGATCGTCGGCAAGGCGCTCGCCGGTCGGCGGGACGACGTCGTCCTGGCCACCAAGGTCCACGGCGCGATGTCGGACGACGACCCCAACCAGCAGGGCAACTCGCGCCGCTGGGTCATCCGGGAGGTCGAGGACTCGCTGCGTCGGCTCAAGACCGACTACATCGACCTCTACCAGCTGCACCGGCCGCGCCCCGAGACCGACATCGACGAGACCCTGTCGGCGCTCTCGGACCTGGTGCACGCCGGAAAGGTGCGCTACGTCGGCACCACGACGTTCCTGCCCTCGCAGGTCGTGGAGGCCCAGTGGGTCGCCGAACGGCGGCACCGCGAGCGCCCGGTGACCGAGCAGGCGCCGTACTCGATCCTCGCTCGCGAGGTCGAGCGGGACCTGCTCCCGACGGCGCAGAAGTACGGTCTCGGCGTACTGCCGTGGAGCCCGCTCGCGGGCGGCTGGCTCTCGGGCCGCTACCGCCGCGGCGAGGAGTCCGCGCACACGTCCAGCCGGCTGGCGCGGCAGCCCGCCCGCCACGACCCGGCGCTTCCGGAGAACGCCCTGAAGCTCGACGCCGTGCACCGGCTCCAGGACCTCGCCGACCAGACGGGGGTCTCGCTGGTCCATCTCGCGCTGGCGTTCGTGCTCGAGCACCCCGCCGTCACCTCAGCGATCATCGGGCCCCGCACCATGGAGCACCTCGAGTCGCAGCTCGACGTGGTGAAGGTGTCGCTGTCGCGGGAGGTCCTCGACCGGATCGACGAGATCGTCCCGCCCGGCACCACGATCAACGAGGCCGACCGCGGTTACGCACCGCCGGCCCTCACCGACGTGGCGCTGCGGCGGCGTACCGCCTGAGGCTCACGCAGCCCCAGGTCGCCGACCCGTCGTTACTGCTCATCAGTAACGACGGGTCGGCGGGTGTGATAGCGGTCACGAGCGGGTACGGCGAGAGGGACGGGACCTCTCGGGGAGTGTCCGCGGGAGGCTGAGATGCGTGCGGCCCGGGCCGCAGGTGAAGGGATCCCGATGACTCTCGACACACACGGCGCCGCCCAGTCGACCACCGCTGTCGGCACCACCGAGCACCGGCGCCAGGTCCGCCAGGCAGCCCTGGCCAGCACAGTCGGCACCACCATCGAGTGGTACGACTTCTTCCTCTACAACACCGCCGCAGCGCTCATCTTCCCAGCGCTCTTCTTCCCCGCGTCGTCGGACTACGCCGGGCGGCTCGAGTCGTTCGCGACGTACGCCGTGGGGTTCGCGGCCCGTCCCGTCGGAGCGGCGATCTTCGGTCACTGGGGAGACCGGATCGGGCGCAAGGCGACCCTCATCGCCACCCTCCTGCTGATGGGGGTCTCGACGTCGCTGGTGGGCGTGCTGCCCGGGACAGCGTCGATCGGGACGGCCGCGCCGGTGCTGCTGGTCCTGCTCCGGCTCCTGCAGGGCCTCGCCGTCGGCGGCGAGTGGAGCGGCTCGGTGCTGCTCGCCATGGAGTGGGGCGACCAGCGCCGTCGTGGCCTGATGGCGAGCCTGCCCCAGCTCGGCGTCGCGTTCGGCCTCATCCTCGGCACCGGCTTCCTCTACCTGCTCAGCTGGCGGCTCACCGACGCCCAGTTCGAGTCGTGGGGCTGGCGGATCCCGTTCGTCTTCAGCCTGGTCATGGTCGCGGTAGGCCTCTGGATCCGGATGCGGATCCTCGAGACCCCGATGTTCGCGCGGCGGGTCCAGCAGCGGCAGATCAGCAGGCTCCCCACCTGGGACGTCATCCGTTCGCACTGGCGACCGATCCTGCTCAGCGCCTTCGCCCGGCTGTCCGAGCAGGCTCCGTTCTACGTGATCACGGCCTTCACCCTGAGCTACCTGACCGAGGAGCAGGGCTTCTCCAAGTCGTTCGCGCTGGCCGCGATCCTGTCGGCTGCCGCGCTCGAGCTCGTGGCGGTGCCGCTCTTCGGCCACCTGTCGGACTCCCTGGGCCGCAAGAAGATCTACATGCTCGGCTCGGCGCTCACCGGGGTCTACGCGTTCGTCCTCTTCGCCGCGATGGACAGCGGCATCGCGGCGATCGCGTTCCTCGGCGTCTTCCTGGCGCTGATCCCGCACGGCATGCAGTACGGCCCGCAGGCCTCGCTCATCGCCGAGTCCTTCCCGACCTCGCTGCGGTACGCCGGCGCCGGCCTGGGCTACCAGCTCGCCTCGGTGATCGCCGGTGGCCCGGCGCCCCTGGTGGCGACGTGGCTCCTGGCGCAGACCGGCTCCGGGTTCGCCATCGCTGCTGCCATCCTCGGCTGCTCCGTGGTCACCCTCATCGCGGTCTCGCTCATGCAGGACCACAGCGGCACCGACATCGACGACGACACGGCGTACGGCCCGACGGCCGCGTCCAACCCGGCACCTTCAACCGGAGAGCAAGCGATGCGCTGACGCCTTCTGATGAACGTGGCAGTGATCTGCCCGGCTCGTCACAGGGCGGTCCACCCGCCGTCGATGACCAGCGCCTGGCCTGTCATGTAGGCCAACCGCTCAGAGGCAAGCACCGAAACGGAGTCGGCGATCTCCTCAGGACTCGCCACCCGACCCATGGGGATCCTCGACTCCACCTGCGCGCGTAGCTCTGGATCATCGAGTCGCCACTGGGTCATCGGGGTCTGCACCATGCCGGGGCAGATGGCGTTGGCGCGGATGCCCGCTGCTGCATAGTCAACGGCTAGCGATCTGGTGAACTGGATCGCCGCCCCCTTCGACGCGGTGTAGGCGCATCGCCCTGGAAATGCGACCAGGCCGGCAATCGAAGCCACGGTGATCACGTGGCCCGACTTCTGGCTCAGCATTGCCGGCAGCACGGCCCGGGTGCACAGGAACGGGCCCCTGACGTTGACCGCCTGCACGAGGTCCCACTGCTCGACCGGCGTCTCGTGACACACAGTCGCTTCGACAGACCCGGTGATGCCGGCGTTGTTCACCAACAGGTCGACCCGGCCGAAGGCATCCAGGATCTCCGCAACCGCAGCTTCCACGCCAGCGGGGTCCGTCACATCGGCCTTGACCGACAGATCGGCATCCGGTGTGAGACCCAGGTCGATGACGGCGACGCCGTAGCCGTCGCTCGACAGGCGCTGCGCCGTCATCTGGCCGATCCCCGAGCAACCCCCCGTGACGATCGCGATGCGGGCCGGGTCGCTTTCCCTGGCACTCATCGGCTCGTTCAGAGGTCCGTGAGCTCCTGCTGGCCGGCTCGAAGGCGGGACAGCTGGATGAAGTGGTCAGGGTTGAGGAACAGCTCGTTCATCTCACCCATCTCGTCGACCGTGATGCCCTTCCGGATCAGGTGATCCAGGTACTGGAAGGCGTCCTTGGCGCCGAACCCGACGTGGTGGGCACCCAGCAGCCGGCGGCTCTTGCCGTCGTACACCGCCTTCTGGAAGCCGGTGAGCTCGGGTCGGGTGAAGGCGTAGAGCATGGACCCCTCGGCACACGGCAGGGCAAGCTCGTCGTCTCGGATGCCCTTGGGCGGCATCTGGATGACCGCCACGTCGTCGTACCTGTCGCGAGCCTCGGCCTCGGTGAGCCCCACCCAGGTGACCTCGTAGGTGGTGTGGAGGAAGTCCGGATATTCGGAGAAGTCGAACTCGTACGGCTCACCCATGATGTTGCGGGCTGCGGTCATGCCGCACTTGCGGGCCTTGAACATCTCCATCGGCGAGCCGATCAGGTCACCGATCGCGTAGACCCCCGGCACTGAGGTCCTCATCCGCGAATCGACCTTGACGAACCCCTTCTCGTCCACCTCCACGCCGAGAGCGTCCACGAAGGGCTGCGTGTGCGGCCGTTCGCCCGTCCCCATGAAGACGAAGTCGGTGTCGATGGTCTTCTCGCTGCCATCAGCGAGCCGGACGCGGACACCGGTCACCTTGCCGTTGCCGATCACCTCGATCGGCTCAGCTCCCTCGAGGATCTCCATCCCCCGCCTACGCATGTTGCCCACGACGTAGGTCCGCAGGTCCTCGTCGACGTGGTGCAGGCTCGACGTGCGCATCAGAGGGCTGCGGGACACGATCGTCGTCTGGCAACCGGCAGCCTGGTAGAACGAGCCGTACTCCAGGGCAATCTTCGAACCGCCGATGATGACGCAGCGGGAGGGCTCGTAGTCGAGCTCCTCGATGAGGGTGGCGAAGTCGAACACCCCACGCAGGTCGAGCCCGGGGATCCCGTCGGGCACGTAGCTGCGCGCCCCCGTTGCCAGAACGATGTTGTGAGTGGTGTAGCGCTGCCCCGACACCTCCACGGTGTTCGCGTCGATGACCGTGGCCTCGGCATTGAGGATGTACTCCATCCCCAGCTGCTCCTTGCTCTGCCAGTTCATGAACGCGTGCGGGTTGTTGCGTCCCGCCTTGAACAGGTCGACCAGATCCCGGATGGAGGCGCGTTTGTCGTCGAACTCGGGGAACCAGAGCGTCCCGGCGTTCCAGCGCATGTAGTCCATCTCGCGGGCGGCCTCGGAGAACAGGTGGTGCGGCACACAGGCCTGGTGCGGGCACGAGCCGCCGAGGAACGGCCACTTGTCGACCACCAGCTGGCGGCCGCCACGCGCCTTGAGGTACGCCGACCCGAATCGGCCGCCGGCGCCGCCGCCGACGAAGATCGCGTCGTAGGGACGCGTGTCCTCGTGGTCGACGTTCTCGAGCGGCTCATTGACCTCGCCGGCTTCGGCACGGTGAATGAGGTCTTCCCATTCGGCCATGCTCAGCACGCTGTCGCGCAGGTCCATCGCGGTCTCCTCCTCGTTTGCTCCGGATAGGCGCACTGACCCGGGTGGATGCGGCGTCTGGCGCAAGCCTCGGGGAGCGCCTGATCCCGGCGCCATGTCCTGGCGGGGTGACGCAGCGCGTGGATCTCGACCGCTTCGGACGTGGCCACTGGGGACGAATGCCGATCTCGAATTCGTCCTCACGGGACTAGAACTTGGGGGCGACGGCGCCCTAGCATCGAAAGGCAACATCACGATCGAGGAGGCCAGGGTGCAGGCTTCAGAGCAGTTGTCGTCAGTGAAAGTCGGAGCGTCGGGCGTGGACATTGCGCCGGGTGACCATATCTGCGCGTTCTACCCGACCCTGGCCGAGCGCGACGAGATCTTCGTGCCCTACCTGCGAGACGGCCTCCAGGCCGGCGAGAAGTGCATCGCCGTCCTCGACTCCGACGACGTGGAGGACATCGGACAGGCGCTGTCGGCCGAGTTCCCGGCGCCGGACGGTCAAACCGACCAGCTCGACATGCGCCACTCGCGGCAGACCTACCTGGCGGACGGGAAGTTCGACACCGAGGCCATGCTGAAGTTCTGGGAGGACTCCGTCGGCGGCGCCATGGCCGAGGGGTTTCCGTTCGCTCGGGTCGTCGGCGAGATGACCTGGGCACTCAGCAACCTTCCGGGAGTCGACGAGCTGGTCAGCTACGAGGCGAAGCTCAACCGGTTGCTCCCCCGCTTCCCACAGGTCGTCCTCTGTCTCTACGAGCTGGACAGGTTCGACGGGGAGGTTCTGGTGGACGTGCTGAAGACTCACCCCAAGGTTCTCCTGGGAGGCATCCTGCTGGACAACCCCTACTACTTGGAGCCGGAAGAGTTCCTGGCAAGTCGCTGACGATGGCGACGTCCGCGCTCGAGCACCCGTCGACCACGATTGAGGCGGATCTGCGCGAGCAGCTGTCGAACCTGCAAGGCCTGCTCATGCTCTCGATGCTGATGACGCAGAGCGGTGATCCGCAGAAGATCCTGCACCTTGCGGAGACCTCCGTCCCCTCCTTCGGGCGCTGCCACATCGTGGGAGCGAAGGTGGACGACAAGTGGCTGCCGGCAGCCTCCGCGAAGCTGAGTCCCGAACACCAGGTCAACCTGGCCGTCCAGCTCTCCGAGCTCCCGGCCAGCGGTGGTGACCTCGAGATCCCCGGCCGCGGCTGGGTCAAGGCATTGCCGCTCCGGGCTCTGCAAAGCCAGGTCGGCTATCTCGTGGTGGGGGCTGCCGAGCCGCCGACCGCGAATGAGCAGTTCCTCCTGCAGGTCCTGGCGCAGCAGACCGGTATCGCCCTGGTCAACGAGCGGCTCCATGCCAAGGAGCGTGCTACGGCCGACCAGCTCCAGGGTGCCAACGAGACCCTCGCGTCGACCGTGCGCGCACTCGAGCGCACCACGGAGATCCATGTGCGCTTCACTCGGGTCGCGGCAGCAGGTGAGGGACAGGAAGGCATCGCGCGGGCTCTTCACGAGCTCACCGGGTTCCCTGTGGCGATCGAGGACCGTTACGGCAATCTCCGCGCCTGGGCCGGGCCGCACCGGCCCGAGCCCTACCCGAAGGACCCACAAGCCAAGCGTGAGCAGATGCTCAGGCGCGCGCTGCGCGAAGGAGGGCCGGTGCGCGAAGCGGGCCGGCTCATCGCGATCGCGAGTCCCGCCGCAGACGTGTTCGGTGTGCTCGCGCTGATCGATCCCGCTCAGCAGGCCGGCGAGCAGGAACAGATCGCCATCGAACACGGCGCAACAGTCTTGGCCATGGAGCTGGCCCGCCTGCGCAGCCTGGCCGAGACCGAGCTCCGCATCCGACGTGACCTCGTGGACGAGCTCCTCAGCGGCACTGAGGAGTCGAGTGCCCTGGCCAGGGCACAGGCACTGGGACACGACCTGGAGAAGCCGCATCGCGTCGTGATCGTCGAAGGCAACGGGCGGGTCCACGACAGCGAGGCGTTCTTCCTCGCCGTACGACGAGTCGCACGCCAGCTTCGCGCCGGAGACCTGCTCATCGCGCGAGGGGAGTCGGTCGTCGTCCTGTCAGAGGCCGAACTGGACTGGGAGAAGTTCCGTGGACTGGTGATCACCGAGCTCGGAGGTGGGCGTTGCCGGCTGGGCGTCGGTGACTACTGCCACGGCCCCGGAGACTTCCCCCGGTCCTACCGAGAGGCCCAGCTGGCTCTTCGCATGCAGCGCGTGGCCAAGGCGGAGGACCGGTCGACCTCCTACGCGGATCTCGGGGTCTACCGGATCCTGGCTGAGGTCGAGAACCCGGATGCCGTCGAGCGCTTCGTGCGCCTCTGGCTCGAGTCGCTCCTCGAGTACGACGAGCGCAAGGGCTCCGACCTCGTCCACACGCTGAGCCGTTACCTCGAGTGCGGCGGGAGCTACGAAGCGACTGCCACGGAGCTGTCGGTCCACCGCAGCACCTTGAAGTACCGGCTCCAGCGGATCCGCGAGATCTCGGGCCACGACCTGAGCAACCCCGACACCTCCTTCAACCTCCAGCTGGCGACTCGCGGCTGGCAGACCCTGCAGGGCCTGCAGATCTGAGCCATCCTCATCGGCCGAACGTCGCCCAGTGGTCGGCGAACAGCTCGTCCTCCGTCACCACCGTGGGGGTCACCGGACGTGACACCCAGGTCAGGTTGACGAAGTGGCGTGCGTTGACGTTCTCCGTGGTGATGTTGCCTCCCCAGGTGCCGCAGCTGAGGCTGAGCGTGAAGGGCAGCCCGTTGCGGGGACTTCCCGCACCCTCGTTGAGGTTCTGGTTCACCAGCACCCGCGCGGTGCGGGTCCCCATCGCCAGCGCCTCGACGTGCTCGTCGAGCGAGGTGTGGATGCCGCAGGTGTGACCGAGGCCTTGGTAGCCGGTGATCGCATTGACCAGGTCGACGGCGTTGTCGACACCTCCCTCGTAGCGGTACGCCGCCAGCACGACGGAGAGCTTCTCCCCCGAGAACGGGTGCTCTGGCCCGACACCGTCCTCCTCGACGATCAGGAAGGTCCGGTCGTCCGCGATGCTGAACCCGGCCAGTTCGGCGATGGTGCCGGCCGGCTTGGCGATCACCTCGAGAGTCGGAAGGTGACCACCGTCGGGCCACATCGCCCCCCGGAGCGCCTCCTTCTCCTCAGCGGAGCACAGGTGCCCACCACGGGCCACCAGCCGGTCGAGCAGGTCGGTGTAGACCGAGCCCTCCACTACCAACGCGTTGTCGGCGAGACAGCTGGTCGCGTAGTCGAACGTCTTGGCCGCGACGATGGCCTCGGTCGCATCGGCCAGGTCGGCGGTCTCGTCAACGACGTGGACGGAGTTGCCCACGCCCACGCCGTACGCCGGGGTGCCCGAGCTGTAGGCGGCCTTGACCATCGCGGCTCCCCCGGTGGCGACGACCAGGTCAGCCTGTTCCATGAGCCGCTGGGTCTTGGCTATCGAGGGTGCGATGAGGGTCTGGACCAGGTCTGCCGGCGCTCCCACCTGGACGCAGGCCTCGCGCATGCACTCCACCACCGCGAAGGTCGTGTCCTGGGTGCGCGGATGCGGCGCGACCACGATCGCGTTGCGACCCTTGAGCGCCAGCAGCGCCTTGACCGGCGGCGTTGCGTCCGGGCCGGTCGTCGGGACGAGGGCGGCGACGACGCCGACGGGCTTGGCGATCTTCACCAGGCCTCGGGCCGGGTCCGCCTCGACCACGCCGACGGTGGTGACGCTGCGCATGTCGGCCAGCACCCCCAGGACTCGCTTGTTGATCTTGACGACCTTGTCGTCGAAGTTGCCGAAGCCGCCCTCGTCCACGGCCAGCTTCGCCAGTCCTTGGGCACGATCGGGTCGTGCGACAGCCCAGGCGACCGCCGTGCACAGGGCATCGACCTGCTCCTGCGTGTAGCCGGCGATGGCCTCCTGCGCCGCACGGGCGCGCCGGACGATCTCATCCACCTCACGCTGAGCCAGTGCAAGCTTGTCCTCTGTCATCACAACTCCTCGACGCTGTCGGTGTCCGTCCTGCGGTGCTGCAACTGTGCAGTCCCGAGCACCGGCTGGGGATCGGCCCACGGGGGCCAACTCGGACCCGGACTTCGACCGCTGGGGACGTCGCTACTCCACCGTCGAGGTCCGACGCTTGAGCGATGAAGGAAGCCTCCGAGATCAGCCGGCTTCGCGCGGTGGTGGCGCAGCACGCGCGTGCCCTGGAAGGCGTCTCGGCCGAGACGGTGATCCGCTGGGCATGGAAGACCTTCGGGGCTCGGCTGTGCGCGACGTCCTCGATGGGAGACGTCGTCATCGTGCATCAGGCGTCCCGGTTCGCGCCCGGTCTGGATGTGCTCTTCCTGGACACCGGCTACCACTTCCCGGAGACCCTGGCCCTGCGCGACCAGGTGTCCTCGTCGTTCGACGTGAACGTGGTCGAGGTCCGGCCCGAGCGCAGCGTCGCGGAGCAGCGGGAGCTGTGGGGTCGAGACCTGTTCGCATCCGACCCGGACGGCTGCTGTCGGCTTCGGAAGGTCCTCCCTCTGCGGCGGGCACTGGCCGGGTACGACGCGTGGATCACCGGGATCAGCCGCGCGGACTCCCCGGAGCGGGCGGAGACTCCCGTGTTGTCCTGGGACGAGGTCAACCAGGTGGTGAAGGTGGCGCCCCTGGCGACCTGGACACGGCCCATGGTCGAGGACTACCTCGCGGAGCACGCGCTCCCCCGCAACCGACGTGCCGAGCTGGGCTACACGTCGATCGGATGCCAGCCGTGCACCTCGCTGCCCACCGGTCCGGATCTGCGGTCCGGCAGGTGGCCCGGACTGCAGAAGACCGAGTGCGGGCTGCACGGGGGCTAGGGACTCAGGCGGTTGGTCCCGCAAGCGCCTCGGCACGCCGTACGACGGCGTGCTCGGCCCGCTGGGTCGCCTGGCGGGTGTCGCGGCTCCATCGTCGCGCCTGACCGGCCACGTGTTCGATCCGCTCCGCGTGTTCGCGCACCCGGCTGGGTGCGCTGCCGCCCAGGACGTCTCGTGAGGACACGATCGTGGCCGGGTCCGTGACCGACGCGACGTCGGGGAGGTCCGGCAGGCCGTGGCCGAGCAGGTCCCAGGCCGCACTGTCCAGGTCCGACGCCTGAAGCACGGTGAGCTTTCGCTCGACCGCCGAGGCCACGGCCCGCCCCACGACCCGGTACGCCGAGCGGTAGTCCAAGCCCTGGTCGACCACCAACGACTCGGCCAGGTCCGCGGCCCCGGTGAAGTGCTCCCCCGCAGCTCGGGCCAGGGCGACCTGGTCCACCTCCAGCGTCCTCACAATGACGGTCCCGAGCTTGACCAGCCGGGTGGCGAGGTCGACGGACGAGGCCACCTCCCCATAGGCGTGCAGCCAGTTGTCGGTGCGGGCGGACGGTGTGCGCTGGGTCGTCATGAGGCCGGCGGCACGACCCACGAGGACACCCGCACCGGCCCTGATGACGGCGAGCGCGTAGGGATTCCGCTTCTGCGGCATCAGCACCGATGCCCGGCACAACGACGCATCGAGCGCGACGTAGCCGAAGGCCGGGCTCGCGAAGATCTCGAGGTCCTCAGCAAGACGGTCCACCGTGGCGGAGGCTTGGGTCGCGGACACGACCGCATCGACGAGTCCGTCGACCGACCACATGACGTCGCGGGTGTGCCAGCCGGGCTCGTCGAAGCCCAGAGCGGCCGCGTCCCCCGTCCGGTTCACGAGGACCGGCGAACCACCCACCCCGCCCGAGCCGCCCGGGGAGCGGTTGGCCCAGCGATGGGCCGCCTGGATCCGATCGAGATCCCGGGTCGTCTCCTCGGCGAATGCGCCGAGGTAGTGACCGAAGGTCGAGGGCTGAGCGGGCTGCAGGTAGGTCGTGTCGGCCCACAGGGTCTCGGCGTGGAGTCGCGCCGCGCCGGCCAGGGCGAGCGAGAGGTCGCCCACAGCATCGTGCAGGTCCAGCAGCTTGCGCCGCAGCGCGATCCGGAACGCGATGCGCCCGGCCTCACGACGGGTCCGCCCCGTGTGGAGCCAGCCTGCTGCGTCACCGATGCGGTTCTGGAGCTCACGCTCGCGGCTGTTGTAGGCGTCGCCGTAGACGGCGTCGTACGGGAAGTCCTCAGCGGGCGTGGACAGGATCTGCAGCAGCTCGCGGGCCAGGTCGGCGGCCGCCGGTGCCGGGACGACCCCGGCCTCCGCGAGGGCCACGACGTGAGCCAGGTCGGCAAGCCCCAAGCCCTCGTGGAGCAGCGGTGCGTCGGCAGTCTCCAGGGCGTAACCAGTGGCGACGAGCTCAGGTGCCGGCCCGCTCGAGATCCTCGTCTCGCCACCCAGGTAACCCGTGGGAATGTCTACGCTCACAGGTCGGCGCCTTTCATGAACAGGGTGGGGGCGCCTCCGGTGACCAGGAAGACCACCGGGCCTCGGACGTTGCCCTTCCGGGCCCCGGCCACCAGGGCCGCCATCGCCTTGGCTCCGAACACCGGGTCGAGGAAGATGCCCTCCGTCTTCGCCACGAGCTCGGCGGCCGCGGCGCCCGCCGGCGATGCCTTGCCGTAGCCGTCTCCCAGGAAGCCCCCGAGGACGCAGGGGGCGGCCAGGTCCGGGCTCTCGACGGCGAGCAGGTCGAGAGTGGCCGTGGCCAGCTCACGGACGCGGGCCTGGGACTCGTCGGGAGTCCGGCTGGTGGCGACCCCGACCACCTCGACGTCCCAGCCCAGCCAGTGCGCCCCGGCGAGGAGCCCCGCCTGGGTGCCGCAGGAGCCGGTCGGCACCCAGAGAGTGGCCGGGTCCACACCCGCCTTCGACTGCTGCTTGAGGAGCTCGGCGGCGGCCCGGACGTAGCCCAGGCATCCCACCGGTGTGGCTCCGCCCCTCGGCACGACGTACGGCGAGTGGCCGGCTGCGGCGAGCTGGTCGGCGACCTTGTCCAGCATGGGGTCGACCGAGCTGCGGTCGAGCTCGCCCGTGTAGCGAATGTCGGCACAGACCGCCTGGGTGAGCAGCAGGTTGCCGCTCGCCTTCGGTGGGTCACCGTAGAAGACCAGGTGGGGTGCGATCCCGGCGGCGCGGGCAGACAGCGCCGCCAGCATGGCCCAGTTGGACTGCGGACCCGCGCCAGTCACCAGGGCGTCGCATCCCTTGGCCTGGGCGTCGCCGAGGAGGTACTCCAGCGTGCGGACCTTGTTGCCACCGAGGCCTCGCCCGGTCAGGTCGTCCCGTTTGAACCACACCTCGGTCCCGATGGCGTCGGACAGCCGGCCGGCGGGGACGAGCGGGGTCGGCGAGAGCACCAGAGGCAGTCGAGGACGGTCCAGCACGTTCATGACCGCTCGGCCCCTGCCTCGAGGACGCGTCGTACGAACTCGGGCGCGGCCCCGATCGCGCCGGCCGGGTCGAGTGCCGCGTGGATGGCCTCCTCGGAGAGGACACGTCGGATCGCCGGCTCGGCCAGCAGCACCTCCTCGAAGGGCTGGCGCTTCTCCCTGCCGCGCATCGCGGTCCGGTGGACGAGCTCGTGCGCGGCGTGCTTGCCGAGCTGAGGAGACAGCTCGCGCATGATCGGCTCCGACATCAGGTAGCCGTCCCGATCGGCAAGGTTGCGGGCCATCCGGGGCTCGTCCACCTCCAGCTCCTCCAGCAGCTGACAGCTCATGGCGGCGGCGGAGCCACTGAGGATGCAGGCCTCAGGCAGGAACATCCACTCGGCCTTCCAGGACCGCCCGTCCCGCTCGTGCTCGTGGAGCATCGCTTCGAGGGCGAGCCCGACGTGCGAGCGGACGATGCGCGCGAGGGTGACCAAGTGCTCGGAGATCTCGGGGTTGACCTTGTGCGGCATGGTGATGCTGCCGACGACGCCGTCGTGGGCTCCCTCGCGCACCTCCGCCAGCTCGGGTCGCTGCAGCTGGTAGATCTCCTGGCCGATCTTCCCGAGGGTGGCCGTGACCATCCCCAGCAGCCCGACGAACTCCGCGATCCGGTCCCGGGCCGTGAGCCAGGCGATGTCCGGCGCCCGCAGCCCCAGCCGCGCCGCGAACGCGTCGAGGAGCGGAAGCGCCCGGTCTCCCCAGAACTCCATCGTCCCGAGGGCACCGCCCAGCTGCGCCACGTCCCACCGGCGGGCCCCTTCGGCCAGGCGGTCGCGGTGCCGGGCGATCTCGGAGGCCCACACGGCTGCCTTGAAACCGAACGTCACCGGCAGCCCGGCCTGGCCGTGGGTCCGCCCGCACATCACCGTGTCGGCGTACGTCTCGGCCAGCTGCCGGGTGGCCTGCTCGGCCCTGGCGAGGTCCCGGTCGAGCACGGTTGCGACCTGCTTCAGGATCAGGGAGGTCCAGGTGTCGGAGATGTCCTGGACGGTCGCGCCGTAGTAGACCCATTCCCGGGCTGAGGGCGGGAGGATCTCCTGGAGGCAGCGGATCAGGCCCAGCGTGGAGTGGCCGGTGGCCCGGGTCAGCTCGGCGACGTGCGCAAGGTCCAGCCGGCTGACGTCCGCGTGTGCCCGGATCGACGTGGCTGCCTCCTCCGGCACCAGGCCAACCTCAGCCTGGGCCTCTGCCAGGGCAGCGAGAATCTGGAGCCAGCTCTGGATCCGGCCTTCGTCGTCGAAGAGCCTGCGCAGCTCGTCGGTCCCCCACAGGTGTCCGTAGATGCCGGAGTCGATGGGGTGGGCGGTCATGCCAGGGCCTCCGCTGCCACCGCGGTGCGCTCGCCCATAAGCTCCCTCGTCGTCTCCCTCGTCGTCTCTGTGACAAGGGGCGCGCCCGGCGCGGGCAGACCCACCAGCCGGCGCAGGGCCACCCGCACCTCGTCGAGGTTCGAGCCCCAGGGGACGATCGCCGCGCCGGGCGCGACCTCGACGCCGCGCTCGAGCAGGCAGCACTTCGAGAGCGTCAGCGCGCCCTGCCCGTCTGTGCCGACGCGACGGCGCGGACACAGGTCCACCCGGTCGGGCTCGTCGCCGTAGAAGTGGCGGTGGAACTGCAGGGAGCGCTCGCATCCCAGCATCAGCCAGTCCCGCCGCACAGGTGGCCTGGTGTCGAGGAAGTCGACCTCGCCAGGGAGGTCCACCCCTGAGCCTCGACAGGGCAGCAGGTACGCCGGCGCCGGGTTCGCCTCGGCCAGTGACCCGATGTCCACGGCGTCGAGCTCGAGCCGGATCGGCGGCAGGTCCTCGTCGAAGTCCACCACCTGCTGTGCCATGGTCAACAGCTTGGCCGGCCACGGCGGCACCACCTCGGTCACCCGGATGACCACGGGTTCCGGTTGCCAGATGAAGTTGACGTGCTCGAAGCGACCCCGCACCGCATAGGCCAGCACGCCAGGACGCCGATGCTCTGCCGCCACCGAGGCGAGGGCCGAGGCGTTGCCGACGTCGGTTGTCGGGGAGTCGATCATCAGCAGCCGCTCCGGACCGGCCAGCAACCGCACGCCCACGACCGGCGAGAACAGCGGGACCGTCGAGGCCTTCTCGACCGCCACCAGCGCCCAGTCGTCACCATGCTGAAGCAGCAGGAACTCGGTCCGACGGTAGGCATCGCGCCCGAGCAGCAGGTCCGCCAGAGCCGCCTCGTCGAGCTCTGAGTCGACCTCCTGGACCGACAGCCCGCGGTAGGGCCGCGAGATCAGATTCGGCGCTGGGTCGCCGATCACGACAGCACCGCGAGCCGCGCCGGCTCCGCGAGCAGAGCCGTGTCGGCACGCAGGCCGAGCCGAAGGGTCTCAAGGGCAAGCACCTCATCGGTCGCGACGTTGCCGAGCCCGACGTCGGAGCCGAGCTTGCGCACGAACCAGGTCTGGTGGGCCTTCGTCGGTGCCTCGAAGATGACCTTCTCCAGCGGAATGCGAGCGGTGATCGCCTCGGCGAGGTCCACCCGGGGCGTCCCGTCTGCGTGGTAGAGCCCGACCGTTCCGCTCTCGCGCCCCTCGGCGATCACGTGACGAGCGCCGGCGTCGAGATCGGCTTCCATCTCGTCGACCCACAGGTTGGCAGTCACGGGCGCGTGACCGTCCTTCGCCCCGGTCTCGGCGAAGACGACGAACTCACCGGAGAGATCCCGGACCAGGGCCCGCTTGTCAGCCGTGGTCATCGCCTCCAGACCGTTGGAGACCTCCACGGCTTCGATGCCGATCCGGTGTGCCCAGCGGGTCAGTTCCGGGATCCGTCGCTGGGCAGCGCAGACCTCCAGCAGGGT
>JAWWPK010000566.1:0-4583 GCA_033854925.1 Nocardioidaceae bacterium
ACCAGAAGATCATCTTCATGGCCGACGCCGACTCCGACGGCGCCCATATCCGCTGCCTGCTGGCCACGCTCTTCTTCAAGTACATGCCCGAGCTCGTGGAGAAGGGCCGGGTATTCACGGCCGTGCCACCACTGCACCGGATCGAGATCTCCAACCCCAAGAAGGGGATGGACAAGTACGTCTACACCTACTCCGACGACGAGCTGCAGCGGAAGCTCGCCGAGCTGACCAAGAAGGGCGTGTCCTGGAAGGAGCCGGTCCAGCGCTACAAGGGGCTCGGCGAGATGGACGCCGACCAGCTGGCCGAGACCACCATGGACCCGCGCCGCCGCACCTTGCGCCGGCTCACCGTCGATGTCGCGGAGGACGCCTCGAAGGTGTTCGAGCTGCTGATGGGCTCCGACGTCGCACCGCGCAAGGAGTTCCTCGTGCAGGGCGCCTACGAGATCGACGCGGCGACGCTCGACGCTTGACTCTTGTGGGCCATGGCGCCTTGGCAGGTTGTCTGCCTACGGTCGCTGAGTGAAGACTCGCCTCCTCGCGGCGGCAGCCCTGCTCAGCACCAGCCTCCTGGCGCTCGGCCTCCAGCCGGCGCACGCCGACGACGCAGGCCGCGCACCGGACGCCGGCAGGCTCGACTCCGGGCTCCAGATCCTGGCCGCCGCGGCCGAGCGGGGTCAGCCCCTCACCGAGCAGACCGCAGCCGACGGAGGCCACGGCGCGAAGGTGCTCACGGGGGCGCGGCTCGAGCACGGTGACGTGCTGGTCAACGTGTACGTCGACGGCTCCGTGACGTCCGCGGCCGCGGCCCTGCAGGGGCTGGGTATGCGGGTCACCGGGACCAGTGACCGAGCTCCGGAGCGGCTGGTGGCCGGCTGGCTGCCCGCCACCAGGCTGCTCGACGCGACCGCGTTGTCCGGCACCAGGGCCATCCTCACAGTGCACGCGGGCACCGACGCGGCCGACGGCACCGACGCGGGCAGTGTGCTGTCACAGGGTGACGCCATCCACCACGGCCCCCAGGCGCGCGCCCTTGGCGCCACCGGCGCCGGCGTGAAGGTCGGCGTCATCTCCGACTCCATCAACCAGCAGGCCGGCGGCGTGGCCACCAGCCAGGCCTCGGGTGACCTGCCGTCCTCCGTCAGCGTGCTGGCCGACGACCCGGGTCAGTCCGATGAAGGCCGGGCGATGGCCGAGATCATCTACGACGAGGCGCCGGGCATCACTCAGATGTACTTCTCGACCGGCACGGTCAGCGCTGCGGGCAAGGCGGCCAGCATCAACAACCTGGTCGCCAGCGGTGTGAAGGTGATCGCCGACGACATCTTCTACCTCGACGAGCCGATGTTCCAGGACGGTCAGGTGGCCCAGGCCGTCGACGCTGCCAAGGCCGCCGGGGTCAGCTACTTCGCCTCGGCCGGCAACCGGGCCAAGCAGAGCTGGGAGGGCACCTACAACGGCGGGGCCGACGAGGACTTCGACCCCGGCGCCGGCACCGACACGATCCAGAGCCTGGGCAACTTCAATGGGACCTCGCCGTACATCTCCCTGCAGTGGGCCGAGCCGTGGAGCGCCGCCACGACCGACCTGGCCCTCGACTGGTACGTCGACGACGTCCTGGTCGCCACGCCCGACGCCAACAACATCGTCAGCGGCATCCCCAACGAGGTCGAGCAGATCACATTCTCCGGGGTGCACAACGTGGGGATCGGCATTCGCCGCGTGTCGGGCACGGGCACGCCGAAGCTGAAGTACATCGCCGGCGGGGTGTCCACGTTCACCATCCAGCAGTTCCCGACCGACTCCAACGCGATCAACCCCGACGCCGCCTCGGCGGCCGGGTCAATGGCTGTGGCCGCCTCCAACTGGTCCACGCCCACGAGCCCTGAGCCCTACAGCTCGCGCGGTCCGTCGATCACCCGCCGTTTCGACAGTCTCGGCAACGTGCTGACGACTCCGGTCGTGCGCCCCAAGCCGGCGCTGGATGCAGCCGACGCGGTCGCCACCTCTGTGCCCGGCTTCAACCCCTTTGGCGGCACCAGCGCCGCGACCCCGAGCGCGGCGGGGATAGCGGCCTTGATCCGGTCTGCGAACCCGACGCTGTCCGTGGACGTGGTCGCCGCCATCCTGACCAACCCGGCCTACGGCCTGGACTGCACGCCGACCGCCGGGCAGCCGGACCTCGACTGTGGCTCGGGTTTCATCCAGGCCGACTCGATGGTCGCGGCCGCCAAGGACGCGTCGCCGCCGGCGGTCACGTCCGCCACCACGCCCGCAGGGGGGCCGGGCGGCTGGTTCTCCGGGACAGTGAGCGTGTCCTGGGCGGTCGCCGACGGTGACTCACCGGTGTACGCGATGACCGGGTGCGCCGCTGCGACCTTCTCGGCGCCCGGCACGTCGAGCTGCAGCGCGACCAGCGTCGGCGGCACGACCTCGAAGTCTCTCGTGATCAGGATCGACAGGACAAAGCCGACGAAGGTGAAGTTCAAGGGGATCAAGAAGCACTACGCGCACGGCACCAGGCCGGTGAAGAAGAAGGTCAAGTGCAAGGCCAGGGATGGCGAGTCCGGCATTGTGAGCTGCAAGATCAAGGGCTTCAAGGCCACGCCGGGCAAGCACACCATCAAGGCGGTCGCGACCAACGGCGCCGGCCTCAAGACGACGAAGAGGTTCACCTACACGATCGACTGAACCTCTTGGCACTCACTGCTTTGGGTGCGTGGCCAGCCAGCGGGCGACCGGCACCGGCCGGTCGCGGTCGTAGCCGACCGGCAGCCGTACGTCGCCGCGGGTGGTCAGGTAGTAGACGTCCCAGTGGTAGTAGCCGTAGTAAGCCCGCGGCCGCCGCTCCATCACCTGCGCCAGCAGGGTCACCCCGCGGACGTAGTGGTCGGAGTTGTTGTAGCGGAACAGCGCCTGCGCCAGCCGGCCGCTCGCGCCACCGTCATGGGCGAGGTAGCGGGCGGCGGCCATGATCGAGTCGGCCGGGTCCTGGATGTCGCCGCGCCCCCACCTGGCCCACGTCCTCGGCAGGAACTGCATCGGTCCCTGGGCGCCGGCGACCGACGTACCGCGGATCCGGCCCATCCCGGTCTCGACGAGGTTGATCGCCGCGAGGTACTCCCAGCCGATGCCGTAGGCCCGCTCGCCTGCCTTGAAGTAGCGCAGCAGGTCGTCCGCGGGCGGCGGCGCGACGATCCGCCACGCGGGGAGCGTGTGGGCAACGTCGCTGTGCATGGCGCGGAACTCTCGGCGCGAGGCGACGTTGTCGCGCACCACGCTGCGCAAGGACCGCGGCAGCTCCGTCCGCACCTTCGCGTCCCACGCCGGGTGGGCGCCGAGCTCCCGGTAGGCGAGCTGCTGGACGTGGGCCGCCAGGACCAGCTCCCGCGGCCGGGTCGCCGGGTCCGCGATCGTCTGCTCGGAGGTCACCAGCGCGGCGAGCGCCTGCTTCGCGGTGCCGGGCCGGCCGGCCGCCGGCCGGTCCCTGCCCTTGCCCGCGACCTGCGGGGTGGCCGCGTCCGCGGGCGACGACGCGGCGCTCGGTGACTGCGAGCGGCCGCCGGATGCCGGGTCGGAGTCGTCGGTGCACGCCGACAGCGCGGACAGCGCCAGCACCGCCGCAAGCCCCGCCGACACCCGCGTTCGCCTCACGCCGGTCAGCCTAGGTGTGGTCTCATGACGCCATGGACGAGGCGTCACGGGCTACCTGGTCGTGGGCGTTCTTCACCTTGGGCTGCACGCTGGGGCTGGGTGCCATCGTCCGCTGGGCCAGGTGGCAGAACGACGGCGGCAACGGCGGTACACCCCAGGTCCTGTGGACCCTGGGTTTCCTCGCGCTGGGGTTCTTCCTCGTCTCGTTGCAGCTCCGGCTGTCGGGCTGGCTGAGCAGGTGGGTGGGGGCCGACGAGGCCGAGCAGGAGCGCCGGCAGGCCTCCCGCAGTGACTGGGTGGACCAGTAGCGGTCAGAACCTCTGGTCGAGCAGGCCGGTGTCGACGTCGTACATGAACCCGCCGACGATGACGGACTTCGGGATCAGCGGGTGGGTACGCACCGACTGCACGTCCTCCTCGAGCGCGGCCATCTGGTCCTCGACCACGCTGAAGAACTGCCAGTCGGCGTCCACGCCGGCGGACTGGCCGACCTTGTCCCGCAGCTCCTGCTGGGTGCTGGCCGTCATCGCGCAGCGGGTGTGCGGCACGATCAGGATCCGCTCGACGTTGAGCAGGTGCGCGCCGAGGACCAGCGCCTCGAGTGCCGACTCGGTGACCCGGCCGCCCGGGTTGCGGAAGATCTTGGCGTCGCCGGGCTTGAGGCCGACCATGTTCAGCGGGTCCAGCCGCGAGTCCATGCACGTCACGATGGCGACGCCGGCGTGCGCGATCCCGTCGAAGCCGCTCAGGTCGAACGTCGCGGCAAACTCACGGTTCGCGGCCAACAAGTCGTCGAACTCCCCAAATTCCTGGCCCACGGGCCGGAACGGTAGCGGGTGCGCCGCCGCGTCGGACGATCAGCCCACGGAGCGGAGTGCCTCGGCGGCGCCGACGGAGCGGGTCGCCACACCGCGGAACAGCAGCAGGGC
>JAWWPK010000567.1:0-2651 GCA_033854925.1 Nocardioidaceae bacterium
TTCCCGCCCCTGTTCCACGCACCGTGGATGCCGATCCAGACGCCGATCAGCATCGCGAGGACCGTCGAGGTCCCGACCAGCAGGAGCGTCGGCCACATCCGCTCCACGATCAGGTCGCTCACCGGCACCCGGTAGCGCAACGAGTCCCCGAGGTGGCCGGTGAACGTGTTCTCCAGATAGGTGATGAACTGCCGGGGGAGGGACTGCTCGAGGCCGTACTCGCGGTTGAACTCCGCGATGTCCTCGGCGGACTTAAGCCGGCCGCGGCCGAGCGTGCGGGCCGGGTCGCCGGGCAGCACCCGGAACAGGAAGAAGTTGACGACCAGGACGAACATGAGGCTGCCGAAGGCACCGGCGACCTTGGTCGCGACGTACCGGCCGTAGCTGCGCGGTCGCGCGACCGGCTGGGTCGGCGCGCTCGCGATGACGTTGCTCATGGCAGCAGGTCCGTCACTCCCGGTCGGCCGCCGTCGACCGCCGCCTCAGGAACAGGATGCCGCCACCGAGGACGAGGACGACGAGGAGGCCGCCGCCGACGGCGTAGGTCAGCGTGCTGCTGCTCTCGCTGCTCGTGCCGGGCTTCTTCGACGCGCCGATGGCAGTGCTGACGCCGTCGCAGTCCCCGGCGTCCTTGGCCGGCCGCAGCAGCGTGTAGTTGCGGCCGCCGTACTGGATCAGCCAGACGCCACCAGGGTCGGGCTGCGGCTGGAAGCAGGCGAACTTGTCGTTGCGGACGGCCTCGCCGATGCCGGTGTACGCCGTGAGGATGTAGGGCGAGTCCGCGTAGAGCTGCTGCTGCATCTTCTTGACGATGGCCACCCGCGCCGGCTCGTCGGTCTCCTGCTTCTGCTGCGCATACATCGCGTCGTAGCCCTCGTCGCAGTACCAAGAGTCGGAGAGCCCCCCGCGGTTGTCGCAGGTGAAGTCGGCGAGGATCCCGTCCGGGTCGGGCTCGATGTACCAGTCCCACTGGAAGGCGTCGTAGGTGCCCTCCAGGATCTTGTCGCCGAGCGAGCTGCTGTCCATCGCGGTGACCTCGGAGTCGATGCCCAGCTGGCCCAGCCACTCCTTGAAGAGGTCCATGGTGTCGACCGACGGTTTCTCCTCGCTGCGGGCGAACAGCCGCAGGGTGCCGATCGGCGACCCGTCCGGCATGGTCCGCTTGCCGTCCGAGCCCTTGGTGTAGCCGGCTGCGTCCAGCTCCGCGCCGGCCTTGTCGAGGTCGAAGGTGAGCTTCTCGTCGTCCGTGGGTTCGTAGTGCCACTTGGTGTAGGCCGTCGGCACGATCGTCGTGGCCGGCTCGGCCGCGCCCTGGTAGGCGGTCTTGACGATCTGCTCCGTGTCGACGGCGTAGCCGAGGGCGTGCCGGAACTTCGGGTCCAGCAGCGCCGGGTTGCCGTCGCCGATCGGCTTGCCGGAGTCGGTGTCGATCGCGCCGGTGTTGAACCCGATCTCCTCGAAGATCGGTGAGATGCCGTTGTGGGCGGTGATGCCCGGCTGGTTCTGGAGGGCCTTCACCTGGAGCGGGGTGATGCCCTCGGCGAAGTCGATCTCGCCCTTGATCAAGGCCTGCACCATCGGGTCGGTGGTCTTGTAGACCTGGTAGACGACCTGGTCGACGTGTGGCGCGCCGCCCCAGTAGTCCGGATTGGCCTCGAACTTGTACGTCGACCCGCCGGCGGTCCCGTCGACGAGCCGGAACGGCCCGGAGCCGACCACCGGCTGCCCGTTGGTCGGCTCGGCGGCGTACGTCTTGAGCCCCTTCTCGTCGACGTTCTTCCAGATGTGCTCGGGGACGATCGGGATCGGCAGGAGGGGCAGTGTGGCGTTGGGCTTCGAGAGCGCGAGCACCAGATGCGTGTCGTCGGGGGCGGTGATGCTGTCGACGTTGCGGAGGTAGCTCGACCAGTTGTTGCCCGCGACGCGCTCGGTGATCACCCGGTTGTAGGTGTAGGCGATGTCATTGGCCGTCAGGTCCTCGCCGTCGGACCACTTCACGCCGGTGCGGATGTCGAACGTCCAGGTCTTGCCGTCCTCGGAGGTCTCCCACTTCGTCGCCAGGTCCGGCTGCGGCGACATGTCCTTCATCGAGTAGCCGACCATGTAGTCGTAGGTGAGCGCCCACATCTCGTAGGAGTTCGCCTCGAAGCCCAGGAACGGGTTGAAGGAGTCGACGTCGCCGGTCAGGCCCACCGTGAAGATCACCGGGTCAGCGGCGCTCGCGGGGGTCGGCGCGACCGGGCCGGCGAGGACCGTGGTCATCGCCGCGACCGCCACAGCGGCGAGTCCGGCCACGGCCCTGGGCGGAGTACGGTGCCGGTCGTGTCGACCCCGACCGGCCCGCCACTGGGCCCGCCCAGCGCGGCCCACGAGCCGCACGAGCATGTCGCGCACGGTCTGAGGCGACCCGATCCCTTCCACTGGATGCGCCGGCTCGACGCCCCCGTCCTGGACCATCTCGCCGCCGAGCGGGAGTGGTACGACGTCGCGTCCGGCCATTTGGGCCCCCTCGTGCAGTCGCTGCGTGCCGAGATGGCCGACAGGGTTCCGGCTACTGACTCGTCGGTCAGTTGGCCGCAGCATGGGTATTCCTACTACACGGTCCTCCCGGCAGGAAGGGAGTACGTGCAGTTGTTACGCCGTCGTCACGG
>JAWWPK010000568.1:0-5473 GCA_033854925.1 Nocardioidaceae bacterium
GTACCACGCCTGCGACGTGCTGGTCTGCGCCTCTGACGTGGAGTCACTGCCACGCTCGATGCTCGAGGCGATGGCGTTCGGCCGGCCGGTCGCCTCGACAGCAGTTTTCGGCATCCCCGAGCTCGTCGAGGACGGCGTGTCGGGCTTCCTGTGCCGTGACCGCGACCTGGGCGCCCTGCGTGAGATGCTCGAGCGAGTGGGCGGTGCGAACCGGGAGGACCTGACCGCCATGGGCGCGCACGCCCGCGGCGTCGTGACCGAGCGCCACGACCCGGCGGTCTACGAGCGCTACTACCTCCACCAGCTCAGGGATTCCGCGGTCCAGGATGAGGACGGCTGACCTGACCGCGCCATACGCCTCCGGAGACGGGCGCATCCTGGCCGTGGTCGGCCACGGCTTCATCGGCCGACGGGTCGCGCACGCCGCGCTTGCCTCGGGCTGGAAGGTGCGCTCCCTGTCCCGCCAGCCGGCCGCCGCGCCGACGGAACCCGGCCACGACCTCCTGGTCGGCGACGCGCGCCAACCCGACCTGGTCCTCGAGCTGCTGACCGGCGTCGACCACGTGGTCTTCGCCGCCGGCACGGCCAAGCCGGCCGAGTCGAACCAGCACCCGGTGCACGAGATCGCCGCCAACCTGAGCCCGCTGCTGGCGGTCCTCAACGCGATCCCGCGCACGTCGGTCGGCGCCATCACGCTGCTGTCGTCGGGTGGCACGGTCTACGGCCCGGACGCGCCGACGCCGACCCCGGAGACCGCGCCGCTGTGGCCGATCAACGCGTACGGCGTCCTCAAGGTCGCCTCCGAGCGCTACGTCGCGATGCACGCGGGCCTGCATGGCGTCTCCGCGGACATCCTGCGCTGCGCCAACGTCTACGGGCCGGGCGAGCCGACCCACGGC
The DNA here is from genome assembly GCA_033854925.1 of Nocardioidaceae bacterium. GTDB lineage: Bacteria > Actinomycetota > Actinomycetes > Propionibacteriales > Nocardioidaceae > Nocardioides. Next base: position 900 of record JAWWPK010000568.1, read on the forward strand.
TCGCAGGGGCTGATCGGTGTCGCTCGGACCGCGATCCGCGCGCGCCGCCCGGTGGTGGTCTTCGGCGACGGGTCGGCCCGTCGCGACTTCGTGCACGTCGACGACCTGGCCGACGTGGTCGTGGCGCTCGCTGCCCGGCCGGACGGCATCCGCGTCCTCAACGTCGGCTCCGGCTGCTCGGCGTCGGTGCGCGACGTGATCGAGGCGGTGGCCACGTCGCTCGGCATGGAGGCCGTGCTCGAGCACCGGCCGGGCCGGCCGACCGACGTACCCGTCGTGGAGCTCGACGTGAGCGCGCTGCGCGCCGTCATCGGCTTCGAGCCCCGCGACCTGGCCACCGGTCTGGGCCCCAGCCCTGCTGTGTGACATTTCCCGCGTTCGCGGTCTGACCCGGTGGATTCGGTTCACATTCGGCGTGGCAGTGTGCAGACTGCGCGGTTGGCAGGTGCCGGTGTAGCAGGAGGTGGGGCATGGCGTCGACGGACGCGCCTGAGTCGGAAGTGCGGACCAGCGATGGTCCGATGGCGGCAGGCGTCGGCGGGCCGACCCGGGCGAGCATCGAGGCCCGGACGCTGCGGCAGGACCGGTGGTGGCTCTACCCGGCGGTGACCTTCGCGGTCTTCTTCTCGTTCGTCGTCTACTCCACGATCCGCGCGTTCATGGACAAGGACTACTACGCCGAGCCCTACCTGTCGCCGTTCTACTCGCCGTGCCTCGGTGACTGCGTCAAGGGTTCGTCGGACTTCGGCCAGCCGTTCGGGTGGTTCCCGCTGTCGGCGGCGCTGATCGTCCTGATCTTCCCGCTCGGCTTCCGGCTGACCTGCTACTACTACCGCAAGGCCTACTACCGCGCGTTCTGGCTCTCGCCTCCGGCCTGCGGCGTCGCCGAGCCGCACTCGTCGTACACCGGTGAGACCCGGTTCCCATTGATCTTCCAGAACGTGCACCGCTGGTTCTGGTACGCCACCTTCGTGGTCGCCCTGATCCTGACCTGGGACACCGTCCTGGCCTTCGGCCCGGCCCCCGGCGAGTCCGACGGCGTCCACATGGGGCTCGGCACGCTGCTGATGCTGGCCAACGTCGTGCTGATCTGGCTCTACCAGCTCTCCTGCCACTCGTGCCGCCACATCGTCGGCGGCCGGCTGCGGCACTTCAGCAAGCACCCGGTGCGCTACCAGCTCTGGTCCTGGGTCTCCAAGCTGAACGCCCGGCACGCCCAGTACGCCTGGTGCTCGCTGTTCTCGGTCGCGCTGGTGGACCTCTACATCTTCCTGCTGGCGGCGAACGTGTTCGACGACCCGCGGTTCTTCTGAGGCGAGTGACCCATGGCTGAGAACATCGAGAAGCATCAGTACGACGTCGTCGTCGTCGGCGCTGGGGGCTCGGGCCTGCGGGCCGCGATCGCCGCCCACGAGGCAGGCGCGAAGACCGCGATCGTCACCAAGTCGCTGCTCGGCAAGGCGCACACCGTGATGGCCGAGGGCGGCATCGCGGCCGCCATGGGCAACCGCTGGCCCGAGGACAACTGGGAGGTGCACTTCCGCGACACCATGCGTGGCGGGAAGATGCTCAACAACTGGCGGATGGCCCAGCTGCACGCCCAGGAGGCGCCCGAGCGGGTCCAGGAGCTGGAGGACTGGGGCGCACTCTTCGACCGCACCGAGGACGGCCTGATCTCGCAGCGCGACTTCGGCGGCCATCGCTACGCGCGGCTGGCGCACGTCGGCGACCGCACCGGGCTGGAGATGATCCGCACCCTCCAGCAGCGTGCCGTCGCACTCGGCATCGACGTGTTCATGGAGTGCACGGTCACCGAGCTGTTCAAGAACGGCGACGGTGCGATCAGTGGCGCCTTCGGCTACTGGCGCGAGACCGGCACCTTCATCGGCTTCGAGGCGCCCACCGTCGTGCTCGCGACCGGCGGCATCGGCAAGTCCTTCAAGGTGACCTCGAACTCCTGGGAGTACACCGGCGACGGCCACGCCCTCGCGCTGCGCGCCGGTGCCGCGCTGATCAACATGGAGTTCGTCCAGTTCCACCCCACGGGGATGGTCTGGCCGCCCTCGGTGAAGGGGCTGCTGGTCACGGAGTCGGTCCGCGGCGACGGCGGCATCCTGAAGAACTCCGAGGGCAAGCGGTTCATGTTCGACTACATCCCGGAGTTCTTCAAGGCGGAGACGGCGGACACGGTCGAGGAGGCCGACCGCTGGTACGACGACAAGAAGAACAACCGCCGCCCACCCGAGCTGCTGCCGCGTGACGAGGTGGCCCGCGCCATCAACTCCGAGATCAAGGCCGGCCGGGGATCACCGCACGGCGGCATCTTCCTCGACATCGCCTCGCGCCGGAGCCCGGAGTTCATCCTGAAGCGGCTGCCGTCGATGTACCACCAGTTCAAGGAGCTGGCGGACGTCGACATCACCAAGGAGCCGATGGAGATCGGCCCGACCTGCCACTACGTCATGGGCGGTGTCGAGGTGGACCCGGACACCGAGCTGTCCGGGGTCACCGGGCTCTACGCCGTGGGCGAGTGCTCCGGCGGCATGCACGGCTCCAACCGGCTCGGCGGCAACTCGCTGTCCGACCTGATCGTGTTCGGCAAGCGGGCCGGCGAGGCCGCGGCTGCGTACTCCTCCGGGCTCACGGACCGGTCCTCGATCGACGGGGAGTTCGAGCGGGCCGAGCAGGCCGCGCTGGCGCCGTTCGACCCGAAGGGCGACGAGAACCCCTACACGATCCAGGCAGACCTGCAGCAGTCGATGAACGACCTGGTCGGCATCATCCGGACCTCCGGCGAGCTCGAGCAGTCGCTCAAGGAGATCGAGCAGTTCAAGGAGCGCGCCAAGCACCTGGTCGTCATCGGCGGCCGCGCCTACAACCCGGGCTGGCACATCTCGATCGACATCCACAACATGCTGCTGGTCTCGGAGTGCATCGCGAGGGCCGCGCTGGCCCGGCAGGAGTCGCGCGGCGGCCACACGCGCGACGACTTCCCCGGTCCCAACCCGGAGTGGGGCGCGAAGAACCTCGTGCTCACGCTCAACGACCAGGGCGACGGCGTCGACCTGGCCGAGAAGCCGCTCCCGGTCATGCCTGCCGAGCTCCAGGCCTTCTTCGAGGACAAGTGAGGACCCCCCTGTGACTGACCTGAAGATGCGTGTCTGGCGCGGCGACGACCAGGGCGGCGAGCTCCGCGACTACACGGTCGAGGTCTCCGAGGGCGAGGTCGTCCTCGACGCCATCCACCGTCTGCAGGCCACCCAGGAGGGCGACCTCGCGGTGCGCTGGAACTGCAAGGCCGGCAAGTGCGGCTCCTGCTCGGCCGAGATCAACGGCCGGCCCCGGCTGCTGTGCATGACCCGGCTCTCGGACTTCGAGCCGGAAGAGACCATCACGGTCACCCCGGTCCGCACCTTCCCGATCGTGCGCGACCTGGTCACCGATGTCTCCTACAACTACGAGAAGGCCACCGAGCTCCCGTCGTTCTCCCCGCCCCCGCGCGACGCGGACGGCAAGCGCCGGATGGCCCAGGTCGACGTGGAGCGTGGCCAGGAGTTCCGCAAGTGCATCGAGTGCTTCCTGTGCCAGAACGTCTGCCACGTCATCCGTGACCACGAGGACAACAAGCCCGCCTTCGCCGGCCCGCGCTTCTTCCTCCGCTACGCCGAGCTCGACATGCACCCGCTGGACACCCACGACCGCCGCGAGCTGGCCCAGGCGGCCGCCGGCATCGGCATGTGCAACATCACCAAGTGCTGCACCGAGGTCTGCCCCGAGGGGATCAAGATCACCGACAACGCGATCATCCCGATGAAGGAGCGCGTGGTCGACAAGAAGTACGACCCGCTGGTGTGGCTCGGCGCCAAGATCGGGCTGCGCAACAAGGACGACGACGGCCGCGAGGTCGCGCCGAAGCAGCAGGGCTCGCCGGTCAAGCGCCCGGCGTCGAGGGTTCCCAACGAGTGAGCTGAGTCCGCGCGTCGATACCCCACCCGGTGTCAGGCCCACTTGACCACCCCAGAACCCTGTGCGTTCCTAGGTGCGTGACGGGGGGAGTCGCACCGGGCTGGTATCCGGACTACGAAGCACCGCCGGGCCACCAGCGCTACTGGGACGGGGAGCGGTGGACCGAGCGACGGTCGAGCGCGCCCGAGGATCCGGGCGCCGGGGTCGAGGCGCAGGTGCGCCGGTTCGCGCCCTGGGTGCTGGCTGCCGTCGCCGTCCTGGTGGTGGTCAGTGCCGCTGTCCTGGTCGTGGGTGACGACCAGACGGCCAGGTCTAGCAACGGTCCGTCCGCGCCCCCGGCCGCGAGCACGCCCGGCCCGCCGGCCAGCGAGGAGACCACACCCAGCGCCGATCCGGGTCCCGCACGCCGCACCTGGCAGGTCGACGCCGCGATAGACGGGAGCACGCTGCGGCTCTCCAACGGTGCCGAGGTGCTGCTGGTCGGGATCGTGGACAGCTGCGGCACCGACGAGCTCGCGAAGATGGTGGTCGGCCACCAGGTGACACTGACCCGCCGCGGACTCGACAAGGACACCGACGGCACGCTGCTGCGCTACGTCGAGCGCGAC
>JAWWPK010000569.1:0-5112 GCA_033854925.1 Nocardioidaceae bacterium
CGACCATGACTCCTACACCCAGCTGACCAGGATCATGCGGCGCCTCGAGACCCACTACCGCGACCTGTGCGACATCGAGTTCACCGTGGAGCGGGGCAAGCTGTGGATGCTCCAGACCCGCGTCGGCAAGCGCACCGCTGCGGCGGCTTTCCGGATCGCCACCCAGCTCGTCGACGAGCAGCTGATCACCATGAACGAGGCGCTCGAACGGGTCACCGGCGCCCAGCTGGCGCAGCTGATGTTCCCGCAGTTCGATGTGTCGGCCGAGCGCACCCTGTTGACCAAGGGCATGGCTGCCTCACCGGGTGCGGCTGTCGGCAAGGTGGTCTTCGACTCCGCCACCGCGGTCGAGTGGAGGGCCCGAGGCGAGCGCGTGCTCCTGGTGCGCAAGGAGACCAACCCCGAGGACCTCGAGGGCATGATCGCGGCGACGGGCATCCTCACCAGCCGCGGCGGCAAGACCTCACACGCTGCCGTGGTGGCGCGCGGCATGGGCAAGACCGCGGTCTGCGGCGCCGAGTCGCTGGAGGTCGACGCGGCCGGACTCGTCGCCACGGCTGGCGGGCTCACCGTGCACGAGGGCGACGTGCTCTCCATCGACGGCTCGACCGGCGAGGTCTTCGTCGGCGAGCTCCCGGTCGTGCCCTCTCCGGTGGTGCTCTACCTCGAAGAGGGGCTGGACACCGCGCTGGAGAAGGTCGACGAGGGCACCGCTGACGTGGTCCGGGCAGTCGACCGGCTGCTCGGTCACGCCGACGGAGTACGCCGGCTCCGGGTGCGGGCCAACGCCGACACCGGCGCGGACGCCGACCGAGCAAGGCGGATGGGAGCCGAGGGGATCGGGCTGTGCCGCACCGAGCACATGTTCCTCGGCGAGCGGCGCCCGCTCATCGAACGTGTCGTCCTGGCCGACAACAACAAGGAGCGAGAGGCTGCGCTCGCTGGGCTGGTGGACCCGCAGACCCAGGACTTCGTCGAGCTGCTCACCGCCATGGACGGCCTTCCCACCACGATCCGGCTGCTCGACCCGCCCCTCCACGAGTTCCTTCCTGACCGCGCGGAGCTGATGGTCAAGGTTGCGGTTGCGAAGGAACGCGACGAGGAGGACGCCGATGACGTGCGCCTCCTGGCGGCGGTCGAGCGCCTGCACGAGTCGAACCCGATGCTCGGGCTGCGGGGTGTCCGTCTGGGCCTAACCGTGCCGGGGTTGTTCGCCCTCCAGGTGCGTGCTGTCGCCCAAGCGGCCGCGCAACGGGTCAAGGCCGGCGGTGACCCGCGTCCGGAGATCATGGTGCCCCTGGTCGGCTCGGTCATGGAGCTGCACCTGATCCGCGACGAGGCCGACGCCATCCTGGCCGAGGTCCGCGAGGCCGAGGGCGTCGACCTGCACATCCCCATCGGCACGATGGTCGAGCTGCCCCGCGCGGCACTCACGGCGTTCCGGGTGGCCGAGGCTGCCGACTTCTTCTCGTTCGGCACCAACGACCTCACCCAGACGACCTGGGGCTTCTCGCGCGACGACGTCGAGGCGGCGTTCTTCGCGGCGTACCTCGACAAGGGAGTCTTCACGGTCTCGCCCTTCGAGAGCCTCGACGTGGACGGCGTCGGCCGGCTGGTGGACATCGCGACCCGGGAAGGACGCAGGACCCGGCCCGGCCTGAAGGTCGGCGTCTGCGGTGAGCACGGCGGCGACCCGGAGTCCATCCACTTCTTCCACCGCACCGACCTGGACTACGTCTCCTGCTCGCCGTTCCGCGTCCCGGTCGCGCGGCTCGAGGCGGGTCGCGCGGTGCTGGGCCAACCCGAGGCGCACGTGTCCGACGACGACGAGCTGGAGCGCAGCTGACTTCCGCGCGGCCGAGTCAGGGCGTCTGGGGTCCCGCAGACTCCCGCTGGAGCCGTTCGATGAACCGCTCGGCGAAGAGGTAGCTGTCGCCGGGCCATCGCGCCGAGATGTAGTTGCCGTCCTCGACGACGAAGGCGTGCCGGTGGTCGGTCCGGGTGCCGCGCTTGGTCTCGCGGGGGCCACGCCGGAACTGGTCGGGGCTGGCCAGGTTCGCGATGACCTCGTCCTCGACGTACGCCGGGTAGGTCCGGTAGTAGCGGCCGAGCTTCCAGAATGTGAGGAGATAGCCGCCGCGTTCCATGTACTTCGGTAGGCAGGTCGTACGCCGACGCGCGAGCACGCTGACACCACTGGCGTCCTTGCTCCGCGCCAGGACGAGTACGCCGTGGCAGATCGCGCCGACCGGCTTGCCTGTCGCCCAGAACCTTGCGATGAACTCCTGCAGCTCCACGGACCCGAGGTACTGGCGCATCCCGGGAGCGTGGCCGCCGGCGAGAAGGAGCCCGTCGTAGGCCGAGACGTCGAGGTCAGACCAGCACAGGGGCGTCGTGAACGCGTCCGTGCGCCTCAACGCCTCGTAGAACTCGATCGGCTCGCGATACGCACCCAGCCTGCCGAAGAGCACTCCGTCGATCAGCCTCTGGTCGCAGGCCGGTGCGGAGCCACCGTGCTCGGTCGCGAACACCACGTCGTGCCCTGCCTCCACGAGAAGCTGCCAGGGCACGGCGACCTCGGTGGTGTCGAAGTCGGTGTCCGGCAACGGAACCAAGACCCTCACAACGCGATGTTCGCACCCGCCACGGGCCCTCGCGTCACCCAAAGCGGCGAGCGCCGTTGACGAGGCATGCACAACCCCCGATCGTCGCGGACGCGCCGAGCGCGCCTTGTCCAGGTCGTCTCGGTGCCCGTCTTCCTGCTGCTGGGGCTGCTTGCCGTGCCGCAGGCGGCTTCGGCCCACGTCGAGCGGCCGTCGTACTGGCCGGACCCCAAGGCCGACTGCACCGTGAAGCCGTGCGCCGGCGGCAAGGTGCCGAAGGCGAGGTCGCTGCACTCCGCCCTCGACAACTCCCGTCGAGGGCGGACCCGGGTGGTGTGCAAGCCTGGCTCGTTGCACCGCCTCAGGGCTTCCGTACGGCACGCGCGCAAGTACGGCTACGACCTCCGTCCCACGGACCACCGGCCCCTCACCGCGAGCCGTGCGCACTCACTCCTGCGGATCAACAAGCGCCTGTTCCACCGGTGCGCGTACCACTCGATCCAGCGGGCGTTGACGGCGTCGCACAACAACGACCGGGTCGTCGTCATGCCTGGCGTCTACAAGGAACGACACTCCCGTCGCCAGCCGACCCACGACCCGGCGTGCAAGCAGTACGCCATCAAGTCCGACAGCGGCGATCCGGGCGCGCTGTCGCACGACTACCAGATCCACTGCCCGAACGACGCGAACCTGGTGGCCGTGATCGGGCGCGGTCCGGACACCGCTCCGCCGCCCTCCCCTGCCCTGACCGACCGCCACGGCATTCCCAACGTGGGCCGGTGCATCCGGTGCAACCTCCAGCTCGAGGGCTCGGGCGTGGGCGCCGACGACGTGATCGTGGAGGCGGGAGCCGCGTCGGCGGGCGACGGAGGTCCCTCGGCGGCAGGGCACAAGAAGGACGTCGGCATCTTCGTGGACCGCGCAGACGGCTTCGTCCTGCGCAACCTCACGGTGCGGCACGCACGGGAGCACGACATCTACATCCTGGAGACCGACGGCTATCTCCTCGACCGCTTCAAGACGTTCTTCGCGGGCGGCTACGGCGTGCTGACGTTCGTCGAGGACCACGGCGTGATCCAGAACTGTGAGGCGGCAGGCAACGGCGACTCCGGCATCTACCCCGGCGCGGGTGCCGACACCACGGACCGCCGGTACGAGAAGTTCTACCCGAAGTACCGCTACAGCCAGGTCCTGCGCTACTGCGACAGCCACCACAACACCGGGGGCTTCTCCGGCACCGACAGCCACGGGACCCTGGTCACCCACAACAACTTCTACGACAACGCGCTGGGCTACACCACCGACGTGTTCACGGCGCCCGGACACCCAGGGTTCCCGCAGCACGGCAACGTCGTCGAGGACAACAACTTCTACTCGAACAACTTCAACCCCTATCTGCCCGGCTCCGACGTCGCACCGTTCATCCCCGCGCCCGTGGGCACCGGGCTGTGGCTCGCCGGCGGCAACGCGAACGTGCTCAACGGGAACCGCTTCTACGACAACTGGCGTCGTGGGGTCATGGTCTTCGCTGCACCGGACGCGACGATCTGCGGGCCGGACCAGAAGACGCCTGTCCCCGGCTGCGACCCGTCGAAGGTGTCCACGTCGTACGACAACCAGATCCACGACAACGTCATGGGGGTCGACCCCTCGGGGGCCGCGCGCCCCAACGGCCTGGACTTCTGGTGGGACAGCTTCCCCGGCAACACCGGCAACTGCTGGTGGGGCAACACCGCGGCGCCGGGCACGACCGTCTCCAGCTCACCTCTCCTGCTCCCCAGCTGCGCCGACGGCACGAGCCCCGGCTCGAGCATCGGCACCGGCGACGCCACGAACGAAGGCGAGCTGGTGGCCTGCCTGGCCGGCCTCGAGACAGGTGGCTACCCCAACGGGAACGCGACGAGCTGTTCCTGGACGGTCACCCCGCCCAGGCCGGGCGGCGGCACCGGCTCGCCGGTCGCAGGACGGGCCGCGTCGAGGAGCCAGGCCCAGGAGTTCGGCGGCATCTGCGCAGAAGGGCTGGCACCGCGACTGTGTGCGGCGTTCCCGGGCCTGTCGACCCTGCCCCCGCCGGACGCGGCCGCGACCCCGGACGCCGAGTCGACAACCGCGCTCGGGGTGACACCCCTCCAGAGCGTCGGTCCCCTGAGCCTGTTCACCTGCAGCTGGTGGCGGCAGGCGGACGCCGCGCACCGCTTGGGCATGGTCCAGCGGATCAGGCACTTCGCGACGATGCCCATCGAGGGCGCGACACCGTACGGCTATGGAGCGGGCATGTCCGACGACCGCGCCACGAAGCTGTTCAACAGCCGATGCAGCACGGCGTACGCCGGTCCCTTCGCCCTCTACAAGCTGTACGGAGCCGCGGCACCGTTCTCCGCGCTGGTGCAGTGACGAGCTCACCCAGTGATGCGGCGACTCCGGAACAGCAGCCACAGCCCGAGGAGGAACTCGCCGAGGAACGTGACGGTGGAGACGGCGAAGGGAGCGTCCTGCGTGAACACCGACA
>JAWWPK010000570.1:0-8134 GCA_033854925.1 Nocardioidaceae bacterium
ACGACGACGCGCGCGAAACCGGCGGCGTAGTCGGCGTTGTCGCTCGAGCGGACACCGCCGTCGACGTACCGGTTCCCGCCGATCGTCACCGGCGGCCAGACGCCCGGCACCGCGCAGCTGGCCGTGACCGCGTCGACGAGCTCGACGCCCGACCCGGGCGTGAACACCACGACCTCGCCGGTGCGTGCGTCGACCGCCGGGATGCGCACGTCGCGAGCCGCCCAGGTCGGGACGGGCAGCCGGGCCGCGACCGCAGCTCGGCGGACGTCCTCGCCGACGGTGTCCTGGGCGAGCGAGAGCTCGCCGATGCGGCGGCGCACCTCCACGTCGACGTCCTCGATGGTGACCCGCAGGGCGGCCACGAAGGTCTCGACCCCGACCTCGTCGATCAGCCGGTCGATGCGCTCCATGATCCGGCGCACCGACGCGATCTTGACCTTGAGATCGGCCAGCTGGAGCTTGGGGTCGCGCACGGAGTGCTGCAGGAACGTCAGCAGGTCGCGACGCAGGTGTCCTCGCTCCACGATCTTGAACGGGCTCATCCGGAGCCCGTCGTCGAACGCGGTCTCGGATCCCGAGGGCATGCCGCCGGGCTCGCAGGCGCCGTTCTCGCCCTCGTGGATCGTCGCGGCGACCCAGGCGATGATGTCGCCGTCACGGATGATCGGCATGATCATCGACTGGTCGGTGTTGTGGACGTTCCCGAAGCGGGCGTCGTTGTGGATGAAGCCGTCGCCCTCGTGGATCCCGACGGTGGGCTCGTCCTTCCAGTACTTCATGATGTAGCGGATCGGGTGGTGCAGGATCGCCGAGAAGGCGATCACCCCGTGGCAGGACAGGTAGGACACGTCGCCGGCGGCGGTGTAGATCGCGGTCGTCAGGTCGCCCCACTTCGCGCCCGGTGCGGCACCCTGGGCCTCGCACATCTCGTAGCCCTCGTCCAGCGCGCCGGCGATCCGCTTGCGGATCCTCTCGACGGTCACCCGGTCGACGCCCTTGGCGATGCACGCGTCCTCGTAGACCGAGCGCTCGGAGATGCTGTGCGAGCGCATGATCTCCCGGTCCGGTCCGAGGAACAGCGTGGTCTCGTCCATGAACTGGTCGACCCACTCCTGCTCCTGGAGGGTCAGGCTCTGCGGCTCGTTCTCGATGGCAGTCATTCTGGTTGTCTCCTTCGCGTTGGTCCGGTCAGTCCTGCAGGAACCACACGGCGCCCTGGCGCGTGGGCTCCAGTCGCCATCCCGGCTCGACCAGGAAGGTGGTGTTCTCCGTCGTGACGATCGCGGGGCCCGCGATCACGTGCTCGGGAGTGAGCACGTCCTGGAGGTAGATCGGCGTCTCCAGCGGCTCGTCGTGGTCGACGAAGTGCACGGCCCTGTGATCGACCGGCTTCGGGGTGCGCCGGTCCCCGGCGTGCTCGAGCGAGTCGAAGCGCACGACGTCCCCGTCCACGTACGACGCGACGCGCACGGTGCCGACACGGATACCCGCCTCGGGTGCCGCGCAGTTGGCGCCGAAGCGATGGCTGTAGACGTCGCCGAACGTGCGGATCATGTGCAGGACGTCGCCGACACCCTTCATGCGACTGACGTCGAGGCTGACCGCCTGCGTGAGCAGCTGGTTGCCGTAGCGCATGTCCAGCTCGAGCCGGAACCTCACCTCCTCGGGCGCGAAGCCCTGACGGACCAGGTCCTCGCAGCCCTGCGCCTCGAGCTCCTCGACGATCGCGTTGAACTCCGCGTAGTCGTCGTAGAGCTTCCGGGTCGTCGCGTTGTACATCACGATGTGCGCGCCGCGCTCGTGGAAGTGCAGCTGCTTCATGTTTCCGGCTCCGCAGGCGGAGAAGACCGACGAGTAGGGCGGCGCAAGCACTCGCTTGATGCCGGCGTACTTGGCGATCCCGCACGCGTGCAGGGGGCCGTTGCCGCCGTACGCCAGCATGGTGAAGTCCTCCGGCAGGTAGCCGCGGACGCGGAGCTCCTTGCCGATGCCGATCGCCATCTGCTCGTCAACGCCGCGCTTGATCTCCTTGGCGACGTCGAGCACCTCGATGTCGAGCTCGTCGCAGAGCGTGTCCTCGATGGCGAACACCGAGCGCTTCGGGTTGAGCTTGATGAAGCCGTTCGCATAGTTGTCCGGGTCGAGATAACCCAGGATCAGGTCGGCGTCGGTGACTGTCGGTAGGAGCCCGCCGCGGTCGTAGCACGCCGGCCCGGGGTTCGAGCCGGCCGACTGGGGGCCGATCTTGATGGCGTTGTGGATCCGGTCGTAGGACGCGATGGAGCCCCCACCCGCGCCGAGCGTGTCGAGGTGCACCATCGGAACCGACACCAGCCACCGGTCGATCGTGGGCAGGAAGTCGTAGTGCTTCACCCCGCCCTCCGGCACCAGTCCGATGTCGAACGACGTGCCGCCCATGTCGGTGGAGATGACGTGCCCGAGCCCGGTCTCGTTGGAGAGGTGCTCGGCCGCGCCGACGCCTGCGATGGGACCGGAGTGAATGGTCTGCAGCGCGTCCGTCGAGTTCATCTGCGCCATGCCGCCGGAGTTGTGGATCACCAGCATGGGCTTGTCGTAGCCGAACTCCCGCAGGTTGTTGGACAGCTGGCTCAGCGCATGGAACATGATCTCGTGCAGGAAGCCGTCGACGATCGTCGACGTGGCCCGCACGTACTCGCCCTTGCGGCCGGACACCTGGTGGCCGAGCAGCACCGGGATGGCGCCGAGCTCGTGGGCGGGGTACTCCTCGAGGATGATCTCCTGGATCTGGAGCTCGTGCTCGGGGTTCTCGGTGGCATTGGTCAGGGAGACCACCAGCGCCTCGGCGCCGGCGTCGACCAGCTCGCGGACGACGTTGCGCACGTCCTGCTTGTCGAGCCGGGCGACGACCTGCCCGGCGGAGTTGACCCGCTCGCGCACCGAGCGGATCAGGTGTCGCGGCACCAAGGGGTCGGGGCGCTCGGCGGCAGGGAGGTTCTGCTGCATCGCGTAGTCCAGGCCCTCGCCGTACCCCCGTCCGCGCGACAGCGGGATGGTGTCCTCGAAGCCGTGGGTGACGATGGCCGCGACCTGGGGGCCCTTCCGCTCGATGAGCGCGTTGGTGCCCAACGTGGTGGCGTAGCGGACCGAGTCGACCTCGGCCAGCACGGTGCCGCGGTCGAGCCCGGCGTGCTTGCAGGCAAGGTCGAGTGCCTCGTTGAAGCCGAGCGCGAGGTTGTGGTGGGTGGTCAGAGCCTTCGCCTCGACGTAGTTCTCGTCCCAGACGAAGAAGCAGTCGGTGAACGTGCCGCCGATGTCAACGGAGATGCGCTTCATGGTTGCCAGTCCCTTCGAGTCAGCGGATGTGTCCGGTTGCCCGGTGGGCTGCGGTGTACTTCTGGGCGTCCTCGCCCGGTCCGTAGCTGAAGACGGTCTCGGCGTCAGTGCCGCGCTCCTGCCACTGTCGGCGCAGGGCATCGACGTCCCAGACCATGTCGACCGTCGGGGGGTGGCCCGGAGGGACGTACTCGGTCTCGAGCTGGGTCGCGCAGCCGGGGCAGTAGAACTCCAGGATCCGGCAGTACGTCGGGTCCGGGGAGAAGGTGAACTCGTAGCGCTCGGGGTCGATGATCGGCTGGTGGATCTCCCGGGGATCCCGGTCGTAGACCAGGGTGCCCGGCTTGTAGTTGCCGTGGGCGTCGCCCAGGTCGTGCTCACACACGCGGCACACCCAGCGCTCGCTGTCGAGGTCGATCAGCAGGTACTCGGTCATAGGGACTCGCATGATGGATCCTTTCTGTGCTGTTCGCCCTAGGAGGCGTCGGTCAGGATCAGGTCGGAGTTGGAGGTGACGTCGAAGCGCCAGCCGGAAGGGACGCGTGCGGTGAAGAACGGCCCCTCGACGATCGCCGGCCCGGCGGCGCTGGCGCCCGGCTGCTGGTCATCGAGCACGTACACCGAGCACTCGTCGACGTGGTGGGCACTGGAACGCACCTCGCGCGTCCCGTGGGCAACGGCCGGTCGCGGCGTGATCTCGGCATCGAGCGTGAGGGTCGGCTGCGGCAGCGCAGCACTGCACTCCATGCGTAGTGAGACCAAGCCTTCGTGGACCTCGACGTCGTCGCCGGGGCGGTACGGTCGCGTCTGCTCTGCCTCGCCGTACTCGGACTCGATCACCAGGAGCGCGTCGATCGCGCACTCGTCCAGGCCGTAGCCCTCCTGGAACATGTCTCGCTCGGCGCGGGCCAACATGTCGTCGAACGCCACGGCTGCGGTGTCGGTGCTGGCGTTCTCCAGGACGACCTCGTAGGTCTTCCCGATATCGGAGAAGCTGATCCCGAAGGCGGAGAACACGGCCGCCAGGCGGGGCACCAGTACCCGGTGCACGCCAGCGAGGCCGGCGGCGCCGCAGGCGCTCATCGGGCCCGCGCCACCGAACGCCGCCAGCGTGCTGTCGTCTCGCGCGAGGTTGCCGAAGGAGGCCGCGATCGCCTGGAAGTACGCCGCTTCCATCCGGACCAGCGCCTCCTCGAGAGAGATGCCGAGGGGGTCCGCGACCGTCTCCGTGACGACGGCTCGTGCGCGATCGGCGTCGAGCTTCAGCTGGCCGTCCAGATAGGTGGCCGGGTCGAGCACTCCGAGCAGGAGGTTGACGTCGGTGATCGTCGCCTCCTTGCCGCCCAGGCCGAAGCACGCCGGGCCGGGCGCCGCCCCGACCGAGCGCGGACCGACCGTGATCGCGTCACCGGACACGCCGATGACCGAGCTGCCGCCGACACCCGCCGACTGGACGTCGCTCATCGGGAAGGAGATCGGGATGCCCTTGACGCTGCCGCGCCGGTCGGTGGCGATCGCGTTGTCGACCACCACTCCGACGTCCGTCGTGGTGCCTCCGACGTCCATCATCAGCACATGGCTCAGCCCGTAGCTGCGCGCGAGAGCCTGGGTGCCCTCGAGCCCGCCCCGGGGCCCGGACGAGTAGGTCTTCAGGGCCACCGCCTTGGACACGCGGGACGACGCGCCGTCGTTGCGGTAGACCAGCAGGGGGTTGGTCACCTTGTGCTCGCGAAGTCGGTGCTGCGCCTGGTAGAGGAACCGCTCCATCACCGGGTGCAGGAACGAGTTCAGGAGGCCCGACCAGGTCCGCCGGCCGCGGTCGGGGTCGTTGACCAGCTCCCAGCTGTAGAGCAACGGAACCGAGCCGAGCAGGTGGCGTGGGAACTTCCGCAGGAGGATGGTCCGAAGGACCCTCTCGGACTCCGGCGAGTCCCCCACCACGACGATCCGGGCGGCACCATCGGTGGTGAGCTGGTTGACCTTCTGCACCAGGTCGAACGCGAGCTGCTCGGGATCCAGAGCCAGGTCGACCCGGGCCACCCGTGAGCCGACGACGTGGTGGAACAGGTCTCGCGCCACCGAGCCGTTGCAGAGGTCCTCGACGATGCCCTCGCCCTCGACGACGAGACCCAGTGCCGGACCCTTTCGCTCCACCAGGGCGTTGGTCCCCTGTGTCGTCGAGTAACGGATGTGCTGGGTCTGGTGCAGCAGCCTGACCAGGTCCTTGTCGCCGTACAGACCCGCGGACGCCTTCTCGATGCCGTCGAACAGGCACTGGGACAGGTCGAACGGGGTGGTCAGCGTCTTCGTGAACGAGAAGCTTTCGCCGTCCCAGACGCAGACGTCGGTGAGGGTGCCCCCGTTGTCGATGTTGATGAGGTGGTTCATGCCTCTCCCTGCGTCGTCATGGTGGCTTCGGGCCGCTGCTTGTCGGCGGTCCGGCGGTGCCATGAACTGTGACTGCTGTCCCGGGCGTGGCTGGTGTCCGAAGAATCGGACACTTGGCGTCCGCCGAGCTTCTGGGAGACTGTGAACGGCGTCACAGACCGAAGAGGTGTTTGGACGATGAACGATCCGGCCGACCGGAAGCTGCAGATCGCTGCGGCTCGCGCGGAGTTCCTGAGCTCGCGGACCGCCACTCACATGGATGGCGTTCCCGACGTGGTGGCTGCCTCCTGGCAGCGCAGTGCTTCGGCCGGCGTCGGCAACGCCGGCCTTTCACTACGCCACTACGACGACGTCGACGTCGCCTCCCGGCTCGTGCGCTGTGCGCAGCCGGTCATCGCCCGGCTCAGTGACGAGACCGCCGACCTGGCCCTGAGCATCGCGCTCACCGACAGCAGAGCCAGGATCCTGACCCGCACCGACACGTCGCGCACCATCGCCCTGCTGCTGGACAACGTCTCCCTCACCAGCGGCTTCGGGTACGCCGAGGACGAGGTCGGCACCAACGGGATCGGCACCGTGCTCGAGTCGGGGGCCTCGGTCCACATCGAGGGACCCGAGCACTTCGTGGAGCCACTGCAGCCGTTCTCATGTGCCGGGGCCCCGATCCGGGACCCGGTGACCGGACGGGTCGAAGGTGTCCTCGATATCAGCTGCCTGGCCGAGCATTCCAGCCCGATGATGCACTCGTTGGTCCGCTCGGCAGCGAACCAGATCGAGCGCGGGCTGCTGGTCGACCGCAGCCAGTGCCAGCAGGCCCTGTTCGACACCTACCTCCGCACCGACGCCAGGTCGCGTGAGGCCGTCATCGCTGTCGGCGACAGCCTCGTCATGATGAACTCTGCGGCTCAGGCCCTGCTCAGCGCCGAGGACCAGGCGGCGTTGCAGGAGCACACCCGGTTCCTCATGGCCCACCACGACGCGGCCGAGGACCGGGTGGACCTTCCATCGGGCGTCACGGTGCGCGTCCGGGGCACTCGGATCATGGTCGGCAAGGACATCGCCGGGATGGTGGTGGTGATCACTTCGGCAAGTCGGCCGGCTGCGGAAGCCGGCTTCGAGGACCTCGTCCTGCCGGCATCGGTCGAGGGCCCATGGCCAACGGGACAGCAGCTGAACAAGCGGCGTCCGCCGGCAGATGCGTCAGTCGCCGAAGGTCGGACGCCTGCTTGGCGGGCCGCCGTGGACGGCATCGCGGCCGCCGTGCGCAAGAGTGAGCCGCTGCTGGTGATGGGTGAACCCGGCACTGGCAAGTTCACCCTCCTCACGGAGGTCTATCACTCGGTCCAGCCGGGTGGGCGCAGCCTGAACTTCGCCGCCGCTGACATCTCGTCGGTCTCCTACGAGGACGCGGAGGTGGCGCTCGAAGGCACGACCGTGCCGACGCTCTACGTCATCCGCAACATCGACCAGCTGACCACCGACGGCGCGGACCGGCTGGGCGCTTTCATGTTGTCGGCGGTCGAGTCGAGTCAGCCGGTGGCCGTCGCTGCCACGGTCTCCGACACCGCTGTCGGATCCGGCCTGCCCTTCTGCGAGCTGTTGCCCTACTTCCAGACCGCCGTGACCCTCCCGCCTCTGCGACAACGAAGCGCCGATATCGGCTCCCTCGTCGCCCGCGTCCTGGGCGAGCTCGCTCCACACCGCGAGATCCACCTCAGCCCCGAGGCCATGCGTCTCGTGACGCGCTACACCTGGCCGCGCAACGTGCGCCAGCTGGAGGAAGCACTCGCCAGCGCGCTGCAGAAGAAGCCGGTCGGCCAGATCGAGGAGCGCGACCTGCCCGGCTACTGCCACACGACAGCGCGACGCACCCTGACCCCGCTGGAGGAGGCGGACCGCGATGCTGTCATCGCTGCCCTGAAGGCCGCCGGAGGCAACCGGGTGCATGCCGCAAAGGCGCTCGGGCTTGCGCGCTCCTCGCTGTACCGGCGGCTGAAGGAGTACGGCATCACGACGGTCTAGAGGACGCTCACACGCTCGTCCTGGACCTCTAGTTCGCTGCGAAGGTGGCGTAGCTGGGTGCCGAGTGCTGAGGGACGCTGTCGGCTCGCAGGACGTCGAGGACGCCGATCAGGTCATCGAGATCGATCTGTCCGTGGGCTGCCACGGTGCGCGCCCAGTGCTCGAGGTCCGCGGCGACGGCGGTGACGGCGAGCCGGCTGGCCTCGTCGGCGGTCAGGTGGTTCATGCCTCTCACTGTGCGGCTGTCCTGCGGCTCCCCGGTGTTCGAAGAGTCGGACATTTCGCCGTCCAACGCCCGGCGCGTGGGCCGAGGGGACGTCTCACACATTTGGCGCCGGCTGGGGTACCGCGCCCGCATGAGCATCGGCTACACCCTCATGACCGAGCAGTCCGGACCGCGCGAGCTGGT
>JAWWPK010000571.1:0-7346 GCA_033854925.1 Nocardioidaceae bacterium
AACAGCCCGTCGAACAGCCCGTGCAGCGGCACGTCGAGCCACCGATCGAGCCCGTCGAGCAGCCCGTCGAGCAGCCCGTCCAGCAGCCAGTCCAGCAGCCAGTCCAGCGACCCGCCGAGCGGGTCGCCCACGTGGGCCGACACCGCGGGCCGGAGGCGCCGCCGATCCAGGTCCGCGCCTTCTTGGACGCCACACCACCGGTCGCCCACCCGGAACCCGAGCCCGTCGCGGTCGTAGCCGAGCCCGAGCCCCAGCCCGAGCCGGTCGCGGTCGTAGCCGAGCCCGAGCCGGTCGCGGTCGAGCTGCCGACCCAGGTCCGTGCCTTCGTCGACCACACGCCAGCCTTCGTCCAGCCGGAGCCCGAGCCGTACGTCGAGCCCGCGCCCGAGCCCGAGCCCGAGGCGGTGGCCGAGTCGGTGGTCGTCGAGGCCGAACCGGACCCGGTCGTCATCGCCGATCCGGCACCCGTCGTCGAGCCGCCGTCAGTCCCGGCCCCCACGATCGAGGTCGACGCCGAACCGGTCGAGGCCGAGCACGTCGAGCCCCCCGAGGACCAGCCCCGGCGCTCGATCCTGTCGCTGGCCAGGCGCTGGCCGAGGGAGCCGAAGCCGCCCCGAGAGCCGAGTGAGCCCGGGCGCGCGGACCGCCGCGGCACCGGCGACGCTGCTCGCGACCAGGTCGCGGCCAAGGCCCGCGCGCGGGCCACGAGCCCGGTTCAGCCCGCACCGGCCGCCGCCCCGGTCGCTGCACCTGCCGCCCCGACTGCCGCGGTCGCCGTCGCAGACCCGCCGGAGCCTGAGGCCAAGCCCGCACGGCTGAAGGTCTCCAAGCACGACGAGGTCGCGACCGAGATGCCGGGGGTCTACAAGTTCGCGGCGAAGCGGAACTCCCGCCGCCTGCTGACGATCTCGTTCATGATCGGGGTCGTCACGACGGCGTACTTCGTGCGCGCCGCGGTCCACACCAAGGACAACGCGTCCATCGGACTCGCCGCGATCGTGGTCCTGGCGACCGCGATGGTGTGGGCGATCCGTGCCGGAGCCAGCCTCACGATGCTCGAGGTTCACCAGGGTCAGCTCCAGGTGGTCCAGCAGGGCAGCCGCTACATCTTCGACCTGGCCAGCCAGTACACCCGGTTCGAGGTGCACGGCGAGCCCGGTCACCACGGCTGGTACGTGCTGTTCCCCCGCCGTGGCATGCCGCCTTTCAAGGTCGACAGGTCGATGGTCGACCCGGACGACTTCATGCGGGTGCTGCGGTTCTTCCGTCCGCAGCTCGTGCTCCACTGAGCAGGGCGTAGCTGCGCCCTAGGTCTGGACCCAGTAGCGGCGCTTGCCGTTGCGGGTGTCCTCGTAGAGCCCGCCGTTGCGCTCGATGGTGCGCGCCGAGGCCACGTTGTCGTCGTCGCAGGTCAGCAGGACCCGGTCGAGGCCGAGCTCCGCGGAGCGGCGTACGGCGAGCGCCAGCGCCCGCGAGGCGTGGCCCTGCCCGCGCCGCGAGGGGCGCACCGAGTAGCCGATGTGACCACCTTCCTCCAGCAGCCACGCGGTCAGCGAGTGGCGCAGCGCCAGGAACCCGACGACCTCCTCGCCGGTCCCCGCGTCGTCGGTGATCCAGTAGTAGTCGCAGTGCACGCGGTCCTCGGGGGGCTCGTACGCCGGGTCGGCGAACGGCAGCACCATCTCGACGAACGCCACGCAGCCGGCCTCGGTGAGGTCGATCGGGCCGCCGTCGCCGTGCCACACCCCCGAGCCGTGGACGGTCTCCGAGCCGAACTCCGTGATCGTCGCGGCCCAGCTGGGATGCAGGTGGGCATCGGGGCGGGCGAGCGCGGTCATGGTCCATTTCATCAAGCCGGACCGAAAGACAGCCACCGGATTCGCAAACTGGAACGTGTTCTAGAGTGCGGAGCGTGGACTACCGGATGGACGAGCTGAGCCGCGAGGAGGTCGACGCCGAGCGCGAGCTCTATGCCCCGTTCACCGAGTCGCTGCGTGGCCTGGTCGACGCGGCCATCCGCACGACGGTCCCCGACGACGAGATACGCCGGGCCCACGCCGAGATCGAGGCGATCACCGAGCGGCTGCGCAGCGTGCCGATGCGGACGACGTAC
The DNA here is from genome assembly GCA_033854925.1 of Nocardioidaceae bacterium. GTDB lineage: Bacteria > Actinomycetota > Actinomycetes > Propionibacteriales > Nocardioidaceae > Nocardioides. The sequence continues at coordinate 2,114 of JAWWPK010000571.1, forward strand.
GGCGTCGACCTGCGCACCGACGGCCGCGGCCGCGCCTGGGGCAACGCGGTGGTGGGGCTGCGCAACGCGATCGCGCCCCCGCTGACCATCGTGCAGGAAGGCCGCGGAGTGCGGTCGTCCTTCACCCTGGGAGCGGCGTACGAAGGACCGCCGGGGAGCGTGCACGGCGGTGTGCTGGCACTGGTCCTCGACCAGATGCTCGGCGAGGCGGCGGGCGCCGGCGGCAAGCCCGGGATGACCGCGACCCTGACCCTCAGCTACAAGCAGCGGACCGCGCTCGGCGACCTGACGAGCGAGGCCTGGATCGAGCGGTCCGACGGCATCAAGACGTGGGCCCGCGGCGAGATCCGCAGCGCGGACGGGGTCACGGTCGAGGCCGAGGGACTCTTCATCCTGCCGAAGTGGGCGCGCGAGGCGATCGCGACCGGCGACTCCGCCACGCCCTCGCCGCGCTTCTTCGAGTGAACGATTCGTCTGCGCCGGGACTCCGCAGACTCCAGGTCAGACCGCAGACGAATCGGCGCTGACCCCGCGCTCGCCGGCGTCCGTGAGCCGGGCCTCCTCCAGCGCGATGGCCTCGAGCTCCGCCCGTCGCGCCTCCTGGGCCGCCGCGGTCTGCTCGGGCGACGGCGGCGAGACCAGGTCGGCCGCCCCGTGGTCGAGGCGGTCGAGCGCGATCCGGCCGAAGATCTGCTGCTCGGTGGCGGTCCGCTCCGAGCGGCCGCGCCCGACGAACGAGATCGCCCAGTGCAGCACGGCGGTGACCCGGTTCTTGAAGCCGGTGACGTAGAAGAGGTGCACGACGAGCCACATCAGCCAGGCGATGAAACCGGTCAGCCGCAGGCTCCCGATCATCGCCACCGCACGGAACCGGCTGATGGTGGCCATCGAGCCCTTGTCGAAGTACTTGAACGGCTTCTGCGGCGGCTTGCCGGCCAGCCGTCGGTCGATCGCCTCGGCGGCGTACTTGGCGCCCTGGATGGCGACCTGCGCGACCCCGGGCAGGTGGTCGAGGTCGATCATGTCGCCGACGACGAACACCTCGGGATGACCGGGCAACGTCAGGTCGGAGTTGACCCCGATCCGGCCGGCCCGGTCGAGCGGTGCACCGGTCTGCGCGGCGAGGGTCGCGGTCAGTGAGCTGGCCTGCACGCCCGCGGCCCAGATCTTGGTGACCGACTCGATGCGCTCGACGGTGCCGTCCTTGAGCTGTACCTCGATGCCGCCCTCGTCGACGTCGGTGACCATCGCGCCCAGCATCACGTCGACGCCGAGCTTCTCGAGCTCGCGCTTGGTCTTGGCACCGAGCTTGGCACCGAACGGCGGCAGCACCTGGCCGGCGGCGTCGAGCAGGATCACGCGGGCGTTGCGGGAGTTGATGGCGCGGAAGTCGCGGCTGAGCGTACGTCGCGACAGCTCCGCGATCTGGCCGGCCATCTCGACACCGGTCGGACCGGCGCCCACCACCACGAAGGTGAGCAGGGCGTCGACATCCTCCCCGCGGAGCGCGCCGAGCTCGGCGAGCTCGAAGGCCCCGAAGATCCGCCCGCGCAGCTCGAGCGCGTCGTCGATGCTCTTCATGCCGGGCGCGAACTCGGCGAACCCGTCGTTGCCGAAGTACGACTGGCTCGAGCCGGCGGCCACGATCAGGGAGTCGTACCGCGTGACCGTCTCGCGGCCGAGCACGTGCGACGTGACTGTCTGGGCCTGGAGGTCGATGTCGGTGACCTCGCCCAGCAGCACCCGGGCGTTCTTCTGGCGGGCGAGGACCTCACGCGTCGACGGCGCGATCTCGCCCTCGGAGAGGATGCCGGTCGCCACCTGGTAGAGCAGTGGCTGGAACAGGTGATGGGTGGTCTTCGCGAGCATCGTGACGTCAACGTCCGAGCGCTTGAGGGCCTTGGCGCCGAAGAGGCCACCGAAGCCCGAGCCGATCAGCACCACCTGGTGCCGGTGCCCCCAGGCACCGCTCCGGCGCGCTACTGCGGCTGTGGTCTGCGCGGTGTCCGTCATCCCCTCAATCACTCCTTGCGGCCATTGTGTCGCGGCCCGCTGCCCGGCGTTCCGGGGGGCCGATCCGGCCCCCATAGGGGTAACCACGTCGGGGCAGCAGCGCATCCGACATCCGGTGTGGCGCGAGACACGACGAATACCGTATGGATACGCTCTTCAGACAACGGAAAGCGTGGCGGAGCCCTCCCTACTCGGAGGTTTGGTCGGACCACGACCGGGTAGACGCCATTTCAACTGTGCTCGGCACAGCCGACTGCCGACACCCACAACATCAGCTGGGAGACCCCGTGCCGCTCAACCGGCCTCCTCTCGCCCTGGGCCGAGGCGCCCGAGGCGTGCAGGACGCGCGCCGGTGGGTGGCCGACCTGTGCACGGAGATCGGCAGGCCGGAGCTGTCGGAGTGCGCCCAGCTGGGGGTCTCCGAGCTCGTCACCAACGCCCTGCTGCACGGCGAGCCGCCGATCACGGTCCGGATGCGGGGCACCGCCGAGCACCCGCGGATCGAGGTGCGCGACTCCTCGGTCGAGGCGCCGATCCTGCCCAGCGAGCCACTCGACCGACCCGAGACCGACGGGCTGCTGCTCACCTTCGGCCGCGGGCTCAGCATCGTTGCGCGGTGCGCCGTTGCATGGGGTGCGGAGATCGAGGACGACGGCAAGGTCGTCTGGTTCGCGCCGGCGGCCGAGTTCGCGGATGGCCCCGGCGTCCCCGGTGTGATCACCGGCGTCGACCACTCGCGACTCCAGGCGACGCCGACCCTCGACCGGGTGCGGATCAACATCCTCGACGTACCCCTGACTCTCTACGTGGGGTTCCAGCACCACTTCCGCGAGCTGCGCCGCGAGGTGCGGCTGCTGGCGCTCGCGCACGAGTCCGACTACCCCCTGGCCAAGAGCCTGTCCGACCTCTTCGCGACGCTGGACCGTCAGCTGCGCGACGGCATCGGCGTCGAGCAGATCGAGGCGGCCCTGGCGCAGGGGCACGAGTCGACCGACCTGGTCGTGCACATGCCGCGGGCGACGGCGACCACGCTGGTGCGCTTCGTCGAGCTGCTCGAGCTGGCCGACGAGTTCTGCCGCGCGGAGCGGCTCCTGTCGCTGGCTCGCACCGCCGAGCAGCGGAAGTTCCAGGCCTGGTTCCTGACCGAGTTCGTCCGGCAGGCGAACGGCGACTCGCCGCTGTCCTGGCTCGAGGCCCGGACCAACGGCCACGCCAACGTCGTCACCTAGTCCCCACCACCTAGCCTCCTTTCGTGGAGCTTTTTCGGGGTCCCCGCGGAAGCGCTCGTCGCCCGCGCGAAGCGCGCCCTCCGAGCGGTTTCGTGGGGTGATGATCTACCTCGCGGTCGCGCTGGGCGGCGCGCTCGGTGCGGTGCTGCGCTGGGCGCTCGGCGATGCCGTGCCCGACGGAGCCGGCTTCCCGTGGACGACGTTCGTCATCAACGTGACCGGGTCGCTCCTGCTCGCGTCGCTGCCGGTCTTCGCCGCCGTACGCCGCCGCCAGACCTTGGCCGCCGCGCTCGGGCCCGGTCTGCTCGGCGGGTACACGACGCTCTCGGCGTACTCCGAGCAGACCCGGGCCCTGCTCGCGGACGGGCAGACCACGACCGCACTGGTCTACCTGCTCGGCACCCTTGCGGCCTGCCTGGTCGCGGTCGCCGCGATGAGCCGGCTGTACCCGCCGGCCGCCGGTGACGAGTTCGCGGCCGAGGGCGGCGACGAGTGACCCCGCTGCTGGTCGCCCTGGGCGCCGCGGTCGGCGCCCCGCTGCGCTACGCGGTGGCCACGGCGCTGGATGCGGAACGGTTCCCGCGCGGGACGCTGCTGGTCAACGTGGTCGGGTCGTTCCTGCTCGGCCTCCTCGTCGAGGCCGGAGCGTCCGGCCACTGGCTGGCCCTGCTCGGCACCGGCTTCTGCGGCGGCTTCACGACCTACTCCGCGTTCGCGGTGCAGAGCCACCGGCTCGGCCCGCTGCGCGGCACGGCGTACGCCGTCCTGACCATCGGTGTCTCACTGGCCGCCTGCGCGCTAGGAGTCGTGGTGGCTGGGGCGTGACTCCCTAGGCGTAGCCCAGATCGTGCAGCCGGTGGTCGTCGATCCCGAAGTGGTGGGCGATCTCGTGCACGACGGTGATCCGCACCTCCTCGACGAGCTGCTTCTCGGTGTCGCAGAAGTCGAGCAGCGGACCGCGGAAGATGAAGATCCGGTCGGGCAGCTCCATCGTCACGGTGCTGTCGCGGTCGGTGAGCGCCACGCCGTCGTAGAGCCCGAGCAGGTCGTCCGGCTCGCCCTCGGGCGGCTCGTCCTCGACGAGCACGACGAGGTTCCGCACCAGCACGGCCAGCTCTTCGGGGATGCCGTCGAGCGCGCGGTCGACCAGCTCGTCGAACCGCTCCGGCTCCATGTCGATCGGCACCCGGCCATCATCTCGCCCTGATGCAAGGACCCCCTACCGTGTCGGCATGACGCCTACCTCGCTGGTGCTCGATCTGGTCGAGCGGGTCTGGAACGGCGGTGACCTGGCCGCGCTCGGCGACTTCTACGCCGACCCGTTCGAGCACGACGGGGGCACCAGCACGGTCGCCGGGCTGCTCGCGTGGCACCGCGACGACGCCGCGACCTGGGCCGGCACGACGTACGCCGTCCTCGACTGCGTCGCCGCGGACGAGTCCGTCGCCCTCCGCTGGCGCGCCACGTCGACCCACGTCGGTCCGTGGGGCGAGGTCCCCACGACGGGCCGCCGCGTCGAGTGGGTGGGCGCGCACTTCTTCCGCGTCGAGGGCGGCCGGATCGTGGCGATGCACGCCATCGCGGATCGCTTCGGGAAGGCGATGCAGCTGGGCGTCCACCTGACGCCTCCCGAACTCCCCCTCGACGAGGGGGGTTCGGCGTGAATGGCGACCCCGACGGGACTCGAACCCGCGGCCTCCGCCGTGACAGGGCGGCGCGCTAACCAACTGCGCTACGGGGCCAGGTTTGCTCCCGACCTTCCGGCCGTGAAGCGGTGCGACTCTAACTTACCGGGCGGGGCCGATCCCAATCGCGGAACGGCCGCTCTGCGGCGTACCCCCAACGAGATTCGAACCCGTGCTACCGCCGTGAAAGGGCGGGGTCCCTCGTGACCCGCCCGCTAGACGATGGGGGCCCGGCCCGGCTGAGCCCGTCGTACCCCCAACGGGATTCGAACCCGTGCTACCGCCGTGAAAGGGCGGGGTCCCTCG
>JAWWPK010000572.1:0-3809 GCA_033854925.1 Nocardioidaceae bacterium
GGCTTGGACTCCTCCGCGTCCTCCGAGGTGGTGGCGGTGTCGGCCAGCTCCTCCGCGTCGAGCAGGTCGAACGCGTGCTGCGCGTGCTCGGGAATGCTGGAGCTGGCCAGGGCGACCGAGACCCCGCTGCGACGCAGCGCCACGAGCAGCTCCCGAGCGCCTTCCAGCAGCCGGGTCTCGTCGATGAGCCCGTCGTACTCCTTCTTCCACCGGTCCCGGATGTCGTCGCCGTGGGCGCGCTCGACATCCTCGCCGCCGACCGCGCCGACGAGCTTGTCGCCGCCCATCCCGATCGCCCGGTGGATCCGCCACACCGGGACGGTCACGCCGACGTGCTCGAAGGCTCGCGACCAGGCCAGGGCGTGGTGGTAGTTGGAGTCGAGCAGGGTGCCGTCGACGTCCAGCACGACGGTGCCCGTCCGATGTTCTCCGCTCATGCCCTCCGGTAACCCATCACAGCCACGGGAAGCGATCGCCCCCAGGGATGAGCGTGCCGCCCGTTGTCGCGGGATACCTGAGGCCATGACCACCACCGAGGCACAGTTCCTCGACTTCGAGGGCCTGCGCATCGAGTACGACGCGAGGGTGCTGGCCCCGCGCCCGTGGACGGCGGCGCAGTCACGTTGGGCCGCGGAGCTGATCCGGACCGCCCCACCGGGTCCGGTCCTCGAGCTGTGCTCCGGGGCCGGCCACATCGGCCTGCTCGCGGTGACGCTGGCACCGAGGCCGCTCGTGTGCGTGGACGTCGACGCCGCGGCCTGCGACTTCCTGCGCCGCAACGCCGCCCGGGCCGGCGTCGAGGTGGACGTGCGCGAGGGCCGCATGGACGCCGTCCTGGACGAGGATGAAGAGTTCGCCGTGATCGTCGCGGACCCGCCATGGGTCCCCACCGTCGAGGTGCAGCAGTTTCCGGAAGACCCGGTCACCGCGATCGACGGCGGCGACGACGGGCTCGACCTGGTCCGGGGCTGCCTGGAGATCGTCGACCGGCACCTGGCCGGGCACGGCTCGGCCCTGCTCCAGGTCGGCCCGCTGGGCCAGGCCCGGCGGGTGGCTGACCTGGTCGCGTCGTACGACGACCTGTCCGTGGTCGCGGTCCGTGGCTATGAGCGTGGCGCGTTGCTGCGGATCGACCGGCGGAGCTAGGGCCGCTGCCGGGGAGGCAGCACCTTGTGGGTGCCGTCGCACCACGGCTTCGACGCCGACTTGCCGCAGCGGCACACCGCCGAGACCGGTCGATGCGTCCGGTGTTCGACGCCCTCGTCGTCCTCGACGACGTGCGCACCGCGCAGCAGCATCGGACCGTCCGGACAGAGCACCACGTCGGCCCGCGGGGCCACCGGGGTCACGCCGGCACCCCCCACCCGTCGAGCAGCCGCCGGGCGGTGCGACTCTCGAGGTCGAGGCAGGCCCAGGCGCCGAACCACACGTCCTGCTCCAGTGCCGGCTCTTCGCGCACCAGGGCCACACAGACGTCGCGGAGCGCGATCTGCTCGTGGACCGCGTCCGCCTCGACGTGCTCGGTGTAGTAGCCGACCAGCTCATCGGGGAAGCCGAGCCGCTCGAGCCCCTGCGCCATCCGCCGCGACGGCATCGAGCTCGTGGCCTCGAAGGCGGCCAGGTGTCCGACGGCGGCGCCTCGCAGCCGACGCTGGAGGCCGAACATCGACAGCGCGTTGTTCTGCTCGAGGATCTCCACCGGTGCCTCGTCGACGTACGCCCCGGGCTCCGGTCGCAACCCGCTGGCCTCCATCCCCCGGGCGAACAGGTACGCATGGAGACGGGCGGGATCGCCGACGCCGTACTCGTCGTACTGGAGCTCGACCAGCGCAGCCTTGGCCGCGACGGGGAGACGCGGGATGACCCAGGTCGTCGGGTCGGCCTCCTTGAGGTGGTAGATCGACCGGAACCGCATCAGGTCGAGGACCTGGTCTCGGGTCGCATCGGTCTGCACGTAGCGCGCGAGGGACGGACCGTGCTGCTCTGCCACCCAGTCGAAGAAGCCGGAGCCGAGCTCGACGTCAGGTACGCCGGGCCACCGGGCGCGCAGCTCCCCTTCGAGCCGCCGCTCGAGGAACCCACGGACGCGGACCAGCTCCGGCTCGCCGTCGGCGCCGTCGTCCACACCCTCGAAGCCGCCATAGCTGAGCTCGTGCAGCACCCAGAGGGTCAGCGCCGCGTCGTCCGCCGACTCGGGCGGCACCTCGATCCCCCGCACCGGGACGGTCGGCAGGTCGCGGAGCGCACCGAGGACGGCGTCGCTGAGCCGCCCGCGCGGCTTGGGGAGATCGGTCACGGCTGACCGGTACCCCCAGGGGGTTGGGGGTGCGCCCACCCCTACAGGTGTACGTGCAGGCGGGGTGGCCGCAGCTCAGGGTTGGGCAGGTGTTTCCGGGCTGTCGTCCGGTGGTTCCTCCAGCGTCGCCTGCTTGATGAGGGCCCTCGCCATGTCGGCCTCGGTGACGCCGGCCCGTGCCGCCGCGTTGCGCAGCCGCTCACGCGCGGTGGACACCGAGATCGCCCAGTGGGCCCTGAGGATCCCGACGGCCACCTGGATCCGCATCTCGTCGCCGAGCGTGGCCGGGGCCTGCTGCGCCGTACGCCGCGTCGAGAACGACAGGTCCGCGTTGGCGACTGCCCCGGGAGCCCATCCACCCACCAGGGCGGCCACCTGCTCGTGCTTGCCCGTGAACGCATCTGGCGACACGGCGTAGATGTTCACCGACCCCTGGACCTGGTCGTTCTCCATGATCGGCAGGGTCAGGGTGCTGCCCACCCCGGCGGCGGCCGTGCCTCGGGCGAAGAGCTGCCAGGACTCCTCCTCCAGGACGTCCTCGTTCGAGTACTGCACGACGAGCTCCTTCTCCACCGCCTCGACACACGGACCGCCATCCGCGTACTGCAGTCCGTCGAGGGCGGCGATGAGCCCGTTGGACGCCACCACGGTGAAGGTCACGCCGTACTCACGAGAGGCAAGGCTCAACCCGACACAGTCAGGGACGACCTCCTGGATCCGGTTGCCCATCTCGGTCAGCTGGTCGAGCAGGTCGCCCACCTCCAGGAAGGGACCGAACTCGCTGACCGCCTCCTCCGTCTCGGGGATCGGCTCCATGGCCGATCGGTACCCACTCCCCCGCACAGTTCAGGACTGACCGCCTGCTGTCGGCTGGTCGCCCGTCGCCGGAGAGGCATCGAGAACGTCGTCCAGCAGGTGTTCGCGCACCGGCCACGCCACGAGTCCGTGCTCCATCGCCCACAGCGCGGCGTGGATGCGGGACCGCACCCTGATCTTGCGGTAGGCGGTGCGGATGTGGGTCTTGACGGTGTTGCCGCTGAGCACAAGCCGGTCGGCGATCTGCTCGTTCGACAGCCCTGCCCCGATCAGCGTGAGGACTGTGAGCTCGCGTTCGGTCAGGCCGGCGGGCAGCCGCGGATCGTCCTGGTGGTCGCCACCTCGTCCAGGTGTCGCCCGCTCGAGGACGTTCCACAGCTCTCCGACCGTCACCTCCAGGGAGATCAGACCGGCGATCTGGGGGCCGTCGTTCGGTCGTTGCCCTGAGCTCGCCAGGCCGTCATAGACGAGGGCGACCAAAGGGATCTCGAGCCCGAGCAGGCGTCGGAGCTCCGCGTAGCCGCTCAGCCCCTGGGCCGCGCCGAGGTCGTAGATGACCACGTCGACGTCACCGTCGTCATCCTCGACGCTGTCCGCGTCCACGACGGTCGCGCGGTCGCCCAGCTCCCCGACCAGGCTCACGAGCCCATCCCGGACGATCCTGCTCCCGCTCATCACGGCCACCCGCACGGGGCTC
>JAWWPK010000573.1:0-13669 GCA_033854925.1 Nocardioidaceae bacterium
TCTCCTCATTACGGGCGTCTCTCCCGCCACGCTAGGCCGACCGGCCCAGCGTGGCGAGGAGGGGTGTGCCCCAGGTTGCTACTCCCGTGGGGCCGTCGGCACCAGCGGCTGTCCGTGCGTGAAGGCCGTGACGCCGCCGAACGACGCGTACCAAGCGGCCAGGGCCGTGGCGACACCGAGCCAGCCGCCGACCTTGACGATCCCGTCGGACACCGCGAAGTTGGCGATGGCCAGCACCACGAACGTCAGGGTCAACAGCACGAACACCGCGAGCACGGCCCCGCTGACCCTGGTGGCGGCGACGGACATGTAGGCGGTGAAGATGCCCCACGCCAGCAGGTAGAGGCCGATCTCGTGGGCGGCCTGGTCGCCGGTCGCCTCACTCAGGTCGGTGTGGCCGGTGAGCCACCAGAACGACACCCAGAAGGCGCCGTACGAGGCGAACGCCGTGGCGCCGAAGGTATTGCCCTTGGCGAACTCCCACATGCCGGCGGCGAACTGGGCGATGCCGCCGTAGGCGAAGGCCAGTCCGAAGACCACGGGCTCGACGTGGAACAGCCCGGTGTTGGTCATACTGAGGATGAAGGTCGTCAAAGCGAACGCCGCCAGCCCGAGTGGAGCCGGGTCAGCGATGGACGCTGCGCGGAAGGCCGGAGCGGCGGGTTGCACCGCCTCTGTGGGCCGTGACTGGGTTGTTTCGGTCATGCGAGCCTCCCGAGGGCCGGTTCGTCGGCGCGTTGAGGCTGGTCCCGCTGGGAAGCCTGCGCCGCTCACCCCTCCCGGTGACCGGGATGACGCAGGTCAAACGTGTCGCGTGTGAGGTCGTGAGCAGAACGTGCGCGAGGTGAGACGCGCTTCTGTCCGTGGCGACACATCCACTCGCGAGGTTGGGAGCAACCCGACCACAGGAGCCTCCCGTGACCCTCACCTCCGACCCGAGCACCGCATCCGCCACAAAGGCCGCCCGGCGCGGCCAATGGATCGACGACTGGCGTCCGGAGGACGCGACCTTCTGGGAGCAGACCGGCCGGGCCGTGGCCCGGCGGAACCTGGTCTGGTCGATCTTCGCCGAGCACCTCGGCTTCTCGGTGTGGCTGATCTGGAGCGTCTCGTCGGCGTTCCTGCTCGCCCAGGGGTTCGAGTTCACGCCCCAGCAGCTCTTCTTCCTGGTCGCGCTGCCCAACCTGGTCGGCTCGCTGCTTCGGCTGCCCTACACGTTCGCGGTGCCGAAGTTCGGCGGCCGCAACTGGACCATGGTCAGCGCCGCTCTGCTTCTGGTCCCGACGCTGCTCTTCGCCTACGTGGTCCAGCAGCCCGGGACGCCGTACTGGGTCTTCTGCCTCATCGCCGCGACCGCCGGACTGGGCGGCGGCAACTTCGCGAGCTCGATGGCGAACATCAACTTCTTCTACCCGTCGGGCAAGTTGGGCACCGCGCTCGGCCTCAACGCGGCAGGAGGCAACCTCGGCGTGTCCCTGATCCAGTTCTTCCTGCCCGTCATCGTCGGTGGTGCCGGGATCTTCGGACTGGTCAAGGCAAGTGGCGGCGGTGTCCACCTCGAGCGCGCGGCCTGGGTCTACGCCGGACTCGCCGTCGTGGCAACGCTCGCGGCGTTCTTCTTCATGGACAACCTGAGCACCGCGAAGTCCTCTCCGCGCGAGCAGCTGCAGGTGGTGCGCAACCCGCAGACGTGGGTGATGGCTCTCCTCTACATCGGGACCTTCGGCTCCTTCATCGGCTACTCCGCGGCGCTGCCGCTGCTGATCAAGCTCAACTTCTGGGTTCCCGACCCGGCGCCGCTGGGGACGGGCATCTTCTTCGCCTACTACGCGTTCCTCGGCGCCCTGGTGGGCTCGGCCACCCGGCCACTGGGCGGCTGGCTGGCCGACAGGTACGGCGGCGCGAAGGTCACCCTCGGCGCGTTCACGGCGATGATCTGCTTCACCCTGCTGGTGCTCTGGACCGTCACCCAGCTCACGCCGAACCCGACCGCCGACGTGGCGATCGCGACGGACAACAAGCAGTGGTTCCCCTGGTTCCTGGGCTTCTTCCTCTGCGTCTTCGCCGCGACCGGCATCGGCAACGGGTCGACGTACAAGATGATCCCGGCGATCTTCCGGGCCTCCGCGCTGCGCACCACCGAGGTCGGCACACCCGAGCGGTCGACCGCCCTCCACCAGGCGACCAAGCAGTCCTCGGCGGCGATCGGCGTCATCGGCGCGGTCGGTGCGATCGGTGGCTTCCTCATCCCGATCGCGTTCAGCTCTCCGTGGGTCGACAACCCGCTGTCCGCGACGAAGGGCGCGTTCGTGGTGTTCACGTGCTTCTACGCGGTCTGCGCCGTGGTCACCTTCGCGGTCTACCTCCGCAAGCCGGCCGTGGCGAAGGCAACGAGCCTCGCGGGTGCCGGCATTTGACGCACACGCACTGTCCTTACTGCAGCCTCCAGTGCGGGATGACCCTCGAGAAGAGGGGTCCCGCGCTGGAGGTGCAGCCATGGCCGGAGTTCCCGGTCAACGAGGGCGCGCTGTGCCGCAAGGGCTGGACCGCCGCGGGGCTGCGCGGTCACCGCGAACGGCTCACCTCACCGCTGGTGCGCGACCGCCGCACCGGCGCGCTCCGCTCGGCCGGCTGGGACGAGGCGCTCGACCTGGTGGCCGGCCGGCTGCGTGAGCTGCGGGCGACGTACGGCGCGGACAGCGTCGCGGTCTTCGGCGGCGGCGGGCTGACCAACGAGAAGGCCTACCAGCTCGGGAAGCTGGCCCGGGTCGCGCTCCGGACCAGCCAGGTGGACTACAACGGCCGCTGGTGCATGTCCTCGGCCGCGTCGGCCGGCAACCGGGCCTTCGGGATCGACCGCGGACTGCCGTTCCCGCTCGCTGATGTCGAGCAGACCGACGTGCTCGTCCTGGTCGGCTCCAACCTGGCCGAGACCATGCCGCCGGCCGCCCGGCACCTCGACCGGCTCCGCGAACGTGGCGGCCGGGTCGTCGTCATCGACCCGCGGCGAACGGCGACGGCCGAGCGAGCGGATCTGTTCCTCCAGCCGGTGCCCGGCACCGACCTGCCGCTGGCGCTGGGTGTCCTGCACCTCCTCGACGGCGCGGGCGCCGTGGACGAGGAGTACGTCGCCGCACGGACCACCGGGTGGCCCGAGGTCCGGCGCTCGGTGGCGGCCTGGTGGCCGGAGCGGGTGGAGCGGGTGACCGGGGTTCCGGCGTCCGACCTCCGCGCCCTGGCCGAGCTGCTGGCAGGCGCCGACCGGGCCATGGTGCTCACCGCCCGCGGCGCCGAGCAGCACGCCCAGGGCACCGCGACGGTGCTGGCCTGGATCGACGTGGCGCTCGCACTGGGGCTGCCCGGGGCGCCGTACTCCGGCTATGGCTGCCTGACCGGCCAGGGCAACGGGCAGGGCGGCCGCGAGCACGGACAGAAGGCGGACCAGCTGCCCGGCTACCGGATGATCGACGACCCGGACGCCCGCGCCCACGTCGCCGGGGTGTGGGGGATCGATCCGGAGACCCTGCCCGGCAAGGGGCGGTCGGCCTACGAGCTCCTGGACGCCCTCGGCACCGACGACGGACCCAGGGCACTGCTCGTCTTCGGCTCCAACATCGTGGTCTCGGCGCCGAACGCGACGCACATCGCGGACCGGCTCGCCGGTCTCGACCTGCTCGTCGTCGCCGACCTGGTGATGAGCGAGACGGCCGCGCTGGCCGACGTCGTGCTGCCAGTGACCCAGTGGGCCGAGGAGACCGGCACCATGACCAACCTCGAGGGCCGGGTCATCCTGCGCGAGCGGGCCGTCGAGCCGCCAAGCGGCGTCCGCACCGACCTCGAGGTGATCGCCGGCCTGGCCGAGCGGGCCGGGTCACCGGTCCCGTTCAGCACCGACGCCGAGGACGTCTTCGCGGAGCTGCGCCGGGCGTCCGCCGGGGGTCGAGCGGACTACGCCGGCATCACCTACGAGCGGATCCGCTCCGAGCACGGCGTCTTCTGGCCGTGCCCGGACGCCGAGCACCCCGGGACGCCGCGGCTCTTCGCGGACCATTTCGCGCACCCGGACGGACGGGCCCGCTTCGTCGCGGTCGAGCACCGCGGCCCGGCCGAGCCGGTCGACGCCGACTTCCCGCTGCACCTCACCACCGGCCGGGTGCTGGGCCAGTACCAGTCCGGCGCCCAGACCCGGCGGGTGCGCGAGCTGCCCGACGACGGTCCGTACGTCGAGCTGCACCCGATGCTGGCCGATCGCATCGGGGCACACGACGGGGAGCCGGTGGTGGTCACCACTCGGCGCGGCGAGCTCAAGGCGCCGGCCCGCGTGGTCGCCACGATCCGGCCTGACACCGTGTTCGTGCCGTTCCACTGGGCCGGTGTGAACCGGCTGACCCAGGACGCCCTCGACCCGGACAGCGGGATGCCGGAGTTCAAGGTCTGCGCCTGCGCGGTCCGCGCATGAGGACCGTCGTCGTCGGTGCCGGGATGGCCGCGGCCCGCCTGGCCGACCAGCTCGCCGCCGCCGGCCGGCCGGTGACCCTGCTGGGCGACGAGCCGCACCCGCCGTACAACCGGATCCTGCTGTCCGCTGTCCTCGAGGGCAGTCACGACGCGCGCGGCCTGGCACTGCCGCTCGACGGCCGCGTCGACCTCCGGCTGGACTCCCGCGTGGTCGAGGTGCACACCACCGAGCGCGAGGTCGAGCTCGCGGACCGGTCCCGGGTGGCCTACGACGTGCTCGTTCTCGCCACCGGCAGCATCCCGACGCTCCCGCCCATCCGCGGCCTCGTCCGCCTGGACGGACGGCTCCACGAAAGAGTGCACGCCTTCCGGTCCCTGGCCGACTGCCTGCGGCTGGACGCTGCGGTCCCGGGCGCGCGCACCGCGGCCGTGGTGGGAGGCGGGCTGCTCGGCCTCCAGGTGGCCCGCGCGCTGGCGCGACGCGGCCTCGAGGTGGAGCTGGTCGAGGGCGGTGAGCACCTGCTGCGCAGCCAGGTCGACGCCAAGGCCGGTGCGATCCTGGCGCGCGACCTGCGCCGACTGGGGACGTCGGTCTACACGGGTGCCCGGGCCACCCGGCTCACCGACGACGGGCCGAGGACCTCACTGAGTCTCGACAACGGCGCCGTGCTCTCCGACCTCGACCTGGTCGTGCTCACCGCGGGAGGCCGGCCGTCCACGGCGCTGGCCCGCCGGGCGGGGCTCGACGTACGCCGCGGGGTGGTCGTCGACCAGCACCTGCGCACCAGCGACCCGCACGTGCACGCCATCGGCGACTGCGCACAGCACCGCGGCCAGGTCACCGGGTTCGTCCCACCCGCGTGGGAGCAGGCGGGCCTGCTGGCCGCCCACCTGAGCGGCGCCGACGTCACCTACGACGGGGCCCGCACGGTGGCCCGGCTGCGCGCCACCGACCTCGACGTCGCGGTGCTTGGGGATCCCGAGCGCGCCGAGGGCCAGGTCGTCGAGATGACCAACCCGGTCGTCGGCTCGCACCGCAAGCTCGTGGTCCGCGACGGCGTCATCGTGGCCGCGACGCTGGTCGGTGACCTGTCCCGAGTCGGGCTGATCACCCAGCACTACGACCGGGGCACGGTGCTGGGCCCGGCCGAGCCGGGGGCCCTCCTCATGGCCGACCGGCCCACCCAGCCGGCGTACCTGGCCGACGACGCCGAGGTGTGCGCCTGCGCGGGCGTGACCGCCGGTCGGCTCCGCGGCTGCGCCTCGCTGGAGGAGGCCCGAAGCGTCACCCGCGCGACCACCGGCTGCGGGGGGTGCGCCGACACCGTCCGCGCCCTCGTCGCCGAGCCCGCACCACTGGAAGGAACTCGCTCATGACCCCGCACCTCCGCAGGACCCTGGTCGTCGTCGGCCACGGCATGGTCGCGCACCGGTTCGTCCAGGCCGCTGTCGAGCGTGGGCTCACCGAGACCCACGACGTCGTCGTGGTCGGGGAGGAGCCGCGGCCGGCGTACGACCGGGTCGCGCTGACGTCGTTCTTCGAGGTCGGCGCGGACGCGCTGTCGCTCCTCCCCGAAGGAGAGTACGACGACCCGCGCGTCCGGCTGGTCCTCGGCCGGCAGGTCACGGGGTTCGATCCGGAGACGCAGACACTGCTCCTGGACGACGGCCAGGTGCTGGCCTACGACGAGCTGGTGCTGGCGACCGGGTCGGTGCCGTTCGTGCCACCGGTGCCCGGGCACGAGCTGCCCGGCTGCTTCGTCTACCGGACCATCGAGGACCTCGAGGCGATCCGCGACGCGGCGCGCGGCGCCCGGGCCGGCGCCGTGATCGGTGGGGGGCTGCTCGGCCTCGAGGCCGCCAACGCCCTGCGCGGCCTCGGGCTGGACACGCACGTCGTGGAGCTGGCGCCCCGGTTGATGGCCGTCCAGATCGACGACGCCGGCGGTGCCACGCTGGCTCGGCAGGTCGAGGCGCTCGGGCTGACCGTCCACACCGGTGCCGTGACCGAGCGGATCGTCGGGGACCGCAACGTGACCGGACTGGTCCTGCAGGACGCCGAGCCCATCGACGTCGACCTGGTCGTCTTCTCCGCCGGCATCCGGCCCTGCGACGCGCTCGCCCGCGCCGCCGGGCTGGCCATCGCCGAGCGCGGTGGCGTCGTGGTCGACGAGCAGGGGCGGTCGAGCTGCCCGAACGTCTGGGCGATCGGGGAGTGCGCGGCTCCGGGAGGCCGGACCTACGGCCTGGTCGCGCCCGGCTACGCCATGGCCGAGGTCGCGGTCGACGCGATCCTCGGCGGGCCGGGCAGCTTCGAGGGCGCCGACATGTCGACCAAGCTCAAGCTGCTCGGCATCGACGTGGCGTCGTTCGGCGACGCGTTCGCGACCACGGAGGGGGCGCTCGAGCTGGTCTTCGCCGACGCCGTGGCAGGCGTCTACAAGAAGCTGGTCGTGTCCGCTGACGGCACCCGGCTGCTCGGCGGCATCCTCGTGGGCGACGCGTCGGCGTACGGCGTGCTGCGGCCGATGGTGTCCTCGGGCATCCCGCTCCCGGCGAACCCGGAGGAGCTGATCCTCCCGATCGGCCGCGGCGGCATCGAGCTCGGGCTCCCGGACGAGGCGCAGGTCTGCTCCTGCAACGACGTCACCAAGCAGCAGATCAAGGAGGCGGTCGCCGAGGGAGGCAGCTGCGACAGCGCCTCCTGCGTCACCGCCTGCACCAGGGCCGGGTCGACCTGCGGCTCGTGCAAGCCGGTCGTCAAGAAGATCGTCGAGGACTACTTCGAGGCCGCCGGGCGCACGGTGGACCGCAGCATCTGCGAGCACTTCCCGCTGACCCGGCAGGAGCTGTTCGACGTGGTCGCGGTGCACGGCTACCGGTCGTTCGACGAGCTCGTCGCCGCGCACGGGACCGGCCGCGGCTGCGACATCTGCAAGCCCGCGATCGCCTCGATCCTCGCCTCCCTCGTGGGCGGCCACGTGCTCGAGGGGCAGACCCGGACCCTGCAGGACACCAACGACGCCTACCTCGCGAACCTCCAGCGCAACGGCTCCTACTCGGTGGTTCCACGGATTCCCGGCGGCGAGATCACCCCGGAGAGGCTGATCGTCATCGGCGAGGTGGCCCGCGACTTCGGCCTCTACACGAAGATCACCGGCGGCCAGCGGATCGACCTGTTCGGCGCCCGGATGGAGGAGCTGCCCGCGATCTGGCGTCGGCTGGTCGACGCGGGCTTCGAGTCCGGCCACGCCTACGGCAAGGCGCTGCGGACCGTGAAGTCCTGCGTCGGCTCGACCTGGTGCAGGTACGGCGTCCAGGACTCCGTCCAGCTGGCCATCGATCTCGAGCTGCGCTACCGCGGTCTCCGCTCACCCCACAAGCTCAAGGGCGGCGTCAGCGGTTGCGCCCGCGAGTGCGCGGAGGCTCGGTCCAAGGACTTCGGGGTGATCGCCACCGACAAGGGGTGGAACCTCTACGTCGGCGGCAACGGCGGCGCCACACCGGCGCACGCCCGGCTGCTGGCGGGCGACCTCGACACCGAGACGCTGGTCCGCTACCTCGACCGCTTCCTCATGTACTACATCCGCACCGCCGACCGGCTGCAGCGGACGGCGCCCTGGGTGGAGTCGCTCGACGGGGGTCTCGACCGGGTCCGTGATGTCGTGGTCGACGACGCGCTCGGTCTCGGCACCCAGCTGGAGACGGCCATGACCCGGCACGTGGCGTCGTACACCGACGAGTGGCGGGCCACGCTGGAGGACCCCGAGAAGCTGCGCCGGTTCGTGTCGTTCGTCAACGCACCGGGGACTCCGGACCCGCAGATCACCTTCCGCGAGGAGCGCGACCAGCGGGTGCCGGCCGAGTCGATGGCGCCGGTGCTGCTCGGCGAGACGATCCCGGTCGGGCGGCCGCGATGACGCCGGTCTGCCTGCTCGAGGACATCGAGGTCGAGGGCGGCGTGGCCGCGCTGGTCGACGGCGAAGCGGTCGCAATCTTCCGGACACACGACGGAAACGTCTTCGCGATCTCCAACTACGACCCTGTTGCCTGCGCCTCGGTCCTGGCCCGCGGCATCGTCGGCACCCGCGGCACCATCCCCGTGGTCGCCTCCCCGATGCACAAGCAGTCCTACGACCTGCGTACCGGGCAGTGCCTCGACGACGCGGAGGTCCGGGTGCCGACGTACGACGTGCTGGTCGACGACGGCGTCGTCCATGTCGGAGTCCTCGTCCGTCCACCTCAGGAGAGTCCGTGTCCGACCTCCCCCTGAGCGGTTTCCGGATCGGCGTCACCGCTGCCCGGAAGGCCGACGAGCAGGTCACGCTGCTGGAGCGGCGCGGCGCCGCGGTCGAGTGGGCGCCCGCGCTGTCGGTGGAGCCGAACCGGGTCAACGACGCGCTGCAGACCGCCACCAAGGAGGTGCTGGCCGGGCCGGTCGACCTGTTCCTGGCGACCACCGGCATCGGCATGAAGGCGTGGTTCGCCGCGGCCGAGGACTGGGGCCTGCTGCCGCCGTTGCTCGAGACGCTGGGCGCCGCCGAGATCCTGGCCCGCGGGCCCAAGAGCGTCGGTGCCCTGCGTCGGCGCGGGCTGCGCGAGCTGTGGGCGCCGGACTCGGAGTGCTTCGACGACGTGCTCGCCCATCTGCGCGGCCGCGACCTCACCGGGCTCCGGATCGTCGTGCAGGAGCACGGCCAGTCGCTGTCGATGGTCGCCCATGCCCTGCGCCGGCAAGGGGCCGACGTCACGACGGTGACCGTCTACCGGGTCGAGTCCGCGGCGGACCCGGAGCCGATCTTCCGGCTCATCGACCTGGTCGCCGATCGGGCCCTCGACGCGGTCACGTTCACGTCCGCACCGGCCGTGGCCGCCCTCATGGATGCCGCGGCCTCGACCGGTCGCCGGGACGAGCTGGTCACGGCCTTCCAGGCCGACGTGGTGGCGTCGTGCGTGGGGCCGGTCACCTCGGCGGCGTTCGAGATGTGGGGCGTGCCGACGATCTTCCCCGACCGGTCGCGGCTGGTGGCGATGGTCAAGCAGCTCGAGACCGAGCTGCCGCTGCGCTCGATGGGCCTGACCCTGGAGCTCGCCGGGCACACGCTGCTGGTGCACGGGGAGGCGGTGCTCGTCGACGGCGTCGAGGTGAAGCTCTCGCCGGCGCCGTTCTCGGTCCTGCAGGCGCTGCTCGTCAATCCCGGCCACGTGGTCTCCCGTCGGGAGCTGCTGGCCGCGCTTCCGTCGGGTACGGCGGGGTCGGAGCACGCGGTCGAGATGGCAGTGGCGCGGCTCCGGGCCGCGCTCGGCACACGGACCGTGCAGACCGTGGTGAAGCGGGGCTACCGGCTGGCCGTCCCGCTGTCCTGAGACTGGTGACGGTCGCGCCCGAGAAACCCCCTACGTCACCATCCAGTCCAGGACAGAGGTCGACTGCAGCCAGACGATCACGCACATGACGGCGAGAAGCAGCATGCTCCAGCCGATCACCTTGCGGAAGATGTCGCCCTCGCGGCCGGCCAGGCCGACAGCGGCTGCGGCGATGGCGAGGTTCTGCGGGCTGACCATCTTGCCGAGCACGCCGCCCGATGAGTTCGAGCCGGCCATCAGCACCTGGTCGAGACCGGCCGAGCCGGCCGTCTGCACCTGGAGGGCGCCGAAGAGCGCGTTCGACGAGGTGTCCGAGCCGGTGACAGCGACGCCGAGCCAGCCGATGATCGGGGAGAGGATCGCGAAGGCACTTCCGGCGCCGGCGAGCCACGCGCCGAGCGACCCGGTCTGGCCGGAGAGGTTCATGACGTAGGCGAGCGCGAGCACCGCCATCACGGTGACGATCGCCGAGCGCAGGTCGACGTACGTCTTGCCGTAGGTGCGCAGCATCTCGCGCGGCCGGACCCTGAGGATCAGAGCGGTGATCAGGCCGGCGAGGACCATCAGGGTGCCGGCGGCCGGCAGCCAGTTGAGTGTGTAGTTGGTCGTCGCGACCCGATCGCCCGCGGTGTTGAAGACATCGAGGCCGGGCCAGGCGAAGATCTTGGTCCACGGCTCCTTGGCGAGCTGCTCCTTGACCGCGGTGATGTTGGTGATGGAGAAGATCGCGATGATCACGAGGTACGGCGCGTAGGCGCGAGCGACGTCCGCCCGGGTGTCCACGTGGTCCGGGTGGGAGAGGTCGTCGGGTCCGGAGGTCACGCCGGCGGGCGACCCGCTGCCCACGTTGACAGGTTCCCGGATCGCGGACGGCTCGGCGGTGAGCACCTCGGCCGGCTGCCAGACCCTGACCAGCAGCACGACCGCGCCGGCCGCGACCAGCGAGGCGATGATGTCGGTGAGCTGCACCGAGATGTAGTTGGAGGCGACGAACTGCGCGACCGCGAAAGCCAAGCCGCAGGTGAGCGCGGGCTGCCACGCGTTCCTGGCGCCGCGGCGGCCGTCCACGATGACGACCAGGATGAGGGGTACGACGATCGCGAGCAGCGGCGTCTGCCGGCCGACCATCGCGCCGAGGTTGTCGGTGGTCAGCCCGGGGTCGTCGCCGGCGCCGGCGGTCACGGTGCCGAGCGTCACGATCGGCGTGGCCAGGGCACCGAAGGCGACGGGCGCGGTGTTCGCGACGAGCGCGACGACCGCGGCCTTCATCGGCTCGAAGCCGAGGGCCAGCAGCATGACGACGGTGATCGCCACCGGCGTCCCGAAGCCGGCCAGCGCCTCGAGCAGCGCGCCGAAGCAGAACGCGACGATGATCGCCTGCACCCGCAGGTCCGGGCTGACCTTCTCGAACGAGCGGCGCAGCACGTCGAAGTGGCCCGATGCGACGGTCAGGTTGTAGACCCAGATCGCGTTGATGACGATCCACAGGATCGGGAAGAAGCCGAACGCCGCGCCCTCGCTGCCGGCGAGCAGCGCCTGCCCGACCGGCATCTGGAACAGGAGGATCGCCACGAGCAGGGCAACGGCGAGCGAGATGAGACCGGCCACCCAGGCCTTCATCTTGAGCCCGCCCAGGAGCACGAACAGGGCGAGCAGGGGCAGAGCCCCGCACAGTGCGCTCAGCGCGAGTGAGTCACCAACGGGCTGCAGGTCTTGTTGGAACATGCGTGACCGGTTGCCTGATGTGGCCCCGATCACACCCCCGTGGGTGAGTTCTAGTGGAAGTCGATGAGCAGCATGTCGGTCGACGAGCCGTCGGAGACGAGGTTCCCGCCGTCCTGGACGGAGCCGCTGTCGGTCAGCGTCGGTGTCACCCGGTCGAGCACCTCGGACCGGAAGCAGGTGGCCGTGTAGGGCAGCTGCATGCCGTCCATGCCGCGGCCGTACTCCTCGTAGAACGCGAGCACCTCGGCCATCTTGGCCTCCTGCTCGGGCGAGGAGAGCACAGCGATGTTGGAGCGGGAGCGGACCAGGTCGCGAATCGAGTGCTGGTCCACGATCTGCCAGAACCGGAACGCCTCCGACTCGACCTCGCCGAACCGCTTCGAGGCCGCGAGCAGCTCGCTCGGGTCGTTCAGCTGGTCCTGGGTGCCGATGATCTTCCCGAGCCGCTTCACCCACGGGATGCGCTCGTCGCGCTGGTTCCAGACCAGGGACAGCCGACCGCGCGGCCGCAGCACTCGCGCGATCTCGGGCAGCGCCTTGTCGTAGTCGAACCAGTGGAACGCCTGGGCGCCCACCACCACGTCGTACGACGAGTCGCCGGCGGGGATCTCCTCGGCGGTGGCCTGTGAGACGCGGACGTCGGGGAGCTTCTTGCCGAGGATGGCGAGCATCTTCGGGTCGGGCTCGGTCGCGTGCACGTCGTGGCCGAGGGCCACGAGCTGCTCGGTCAGCTTGCCGGTGCCGGCGCCGAGCTCGAGGACGGTCAACGGGCGGTCGGAGGTCAGCCAGACGGCGGCCTCGCGCGGGTAGGTGGGCCGGCCCCGGTCGTAGGCGTCCGCGACCCCACCGAAGGAGCGGGCCGGCTCGGGCTGGTTGATGCTCATCACTGTCCAAAGTAGCGGCTGGATAGCCTCGCGGCCGTGAGCCATTCCGACGACCCCCTCGCCTGGTTGGCGTCGTTGGAGGGCGTGCCGTCGGCGGTCGCGGCCGCGCGCGACGGCATCGACGTAGTGCTCCGCGACAGGGGGCTGCGCCGTACGTCGCCGGAGACCACGGCCGAGTCGCTGGTGCGGGGCGCCCACGCCACGGCCGTGCAGGAGGGCTCCACGTCGTCCCTGGCGGAGCTGCGGTCCGGCTCGGGCGACCCGATCGCCGCGGCCGCGGTGCGGGTCTCGGCCGGGCTGCTCGGGCTGGCGCCGACGCTGACCCGACAGCCGCTGCAGGTGCTCGCGAGACTGCACACGCTGGCCGCGGCGGGGTCGGTCGGGGACTCCGAGCTGGGTCGGCCGCGGGACGCCGGCGCGGCCGAGCGCCTGCAGGGGGTGGCCCGGCTGCTGAGCGGCCCGGCGACCGTGCCGGCCCTACTGCTCGCGGCGGTGGTGCACGCCGACCTCGCGACCAGTGCGCCGTTCACCTCCCACAACGGGCTGGTCGCCCGGGCCGCGGAGCGGCTGGTTCTGGTTGCGCGCGGCGTGGACGAGAAGTCGCTGACCGTGCCCGAGGCGGCGCACCTGGCGCTGCGTGCCGAGTACGAGTCGAACCTCCGCGCCTACCGCGACGGCGGGCCCAACGGCGTCCATGCGTGGCTGCTCTATGCGGCCGAGGCGTACGCCGCGGCGGCCGAGGCCAGCCCGCTGCGACGCGAGGCGGAGTAGCCGAGGAGTAGCCGAAAAGGGCCCCTGGACAAGCAGAAACGGCCTCATGAAGAGGCCGTACACCTTGCCCAATGTCCTCTCATCGGGGCCCGATTTCAAGGCCTTGTGACGCCGCCCGAACCGGCGTACACATGAGTGACAACAACTCCAGAGCCACACGTGAACCGGGTACCCACGCGGCGATCTACCCTTCGCAGAGGGCGCTAGCCTGCGGAACATATCCGCGGCAGTAGTTAGATGTTGCACGCCTGGTAGCCGGGTTCACGTGTCAGCGGTGGCATCCGAGGTTTCGCACCTTGGGTGCCACCTGCATGTTGAGGGGCTGGTCTGGGTCTGCGCTCGTGGCACCGGGTTGCCGGCCCTTCGGGCCGGGGATGCCCGCGCCGACAGGCGTGCCGTGTCGCGGGCGGCTGCTTCCAGCGTGGTTGCGTTGGGTGTGCCCGCGCCACGCCTCGCTTTCAGCG
>JAWWPK010000574.1:0-4545 GCA_033854925.1 Nocardioidaceae bacterium
CAAGATGCAGGCGTACGCCGAGTGGTGGGCCGGCTCCCCGGGCGACCTCGGCCGGCCCGAGGTCTCGCCGGGGCTGGGCGACCTGACCGGGCTGCCACCCGCGTTGATGTTCTTCGGCACCCGCGACTCGCTCTGGCCGGGCGGGAGGCTGCTGGTCCGCCGGGCCGAGGAGGCCGGCTGGCCGCTGACGTACGTCGAGGAGCCGGGGCTGATCCACGTCTTCCCGATCCTGCCGTTCCTCCCCGAGGCCGGCCGGGCCTGGCGGCAGACCCTGGCCTTCTTCAACGGTGGAGCCGTGCAATGAAGATCTCGGCCGTCCCCTTCGCGGCACTCGACCCGCTCACGGCGTACAGCCTGTGGAAGCTGCGCCAGGACGTCTTCGTGGTCGAGCAGGAGGCGGCGTACGCCGACCTCGACGGGCGCGACCTCGCTCCCGAGACCCGGCACGTCGTGATGGAGGACGACGACGGCGTGGTGCTCGGCTGCGCGCGGGTGCTGGACGACACGGACGTGTGGCGGATCGGCCGGGTCGCGCTGCACCGCACCGTGCGCGGCCAGGGCTGGGCGGACCAGGTCATGGAGGCCACCCTCCAGGTCTGTCCGGACCGCGACATCGTCCTCGACGCGCAGGCTCCGCTGGCGCCGTGGTACGCCGGCCACGGCTTCGAGGTCTGCGGGCCGGAGTTCGTCGAGGACGGCATCCCACACCTGCCCATGGTGCGACGCGCCTCATGAGGGTGCGCCTCGGCAGCGGCACCGGTGTGGAGCTGCTGGTGACGGCGATGGGGGTGGCCGACGCCGACTGGCGGGTCGTCTTCACGCAGGGACCGGAGGCGTACGTCGCCGCACTCGCCGCCGGTGGCCGACCGGTGGCCCAGGATGCCGGCCGGATCGGCCGGGTCGGGTGGACCAGCCTGCTCGGGCCGCTGACCCGGGTTCGCGGCGCCTGGTCGGTCGACGCCCTCCGCACGGCCGTCCTTGGGCTCGCGGCAGAGGAGCTGAAGGAGCTGTTGCTGGGCCGGTCCGGGAGCGCCTGGCTGCGGCGCACGGACCCGGCCGAGGTGCGGGCCACCTGCCTGCGCGTGATCGACACGCTGCCGCCTCCGGCCGCGCGCGCCCCCGTCTTGGCCAGGATCCGCGCCCGGCTGGCCGAGGTCGGACCGGAGCAGCTGCTCGACGAGGTCGCGCCCGGGTTGCACTACGGCCCCGGGGTGCTGGACGACGTCGTGCTGGTGACCTCCGCTCAGGTGGCACCGATCGTGGTGGAGCTGGCCGAGCCGGACCGAACCGTGATCGTGCACCCGCCGCTCGGAGAGGCCGGCGCCACGGACGCGGGCGCCCGGCTCCGCGACCTCGGGCGGGCCATGGGCGACGGCACCCGGATGCGGGTGCTTCATCAACTCAAGGGAGGTGAGAGCACCCTCGCCGAGCTCTGCACGGCGCTCGATGCGCCGCGCACCACGCTCCTCCACCACCTCGCCCTGCTGCGCGGCGCCGGGCTCGTCGACCTGTCGGTGACGGCCGGCGAGCCCAACGTCTACCGGCTCCGGCTCGAGGGTTTCGACGAGCTGGGCCAGGTGGCGCGCGCGTTTCCACTGCTGTGAGGGTGTCGAGATTTTTCGACACCTCGTCTACGGTGCAGGCATGCGCCGGATCTGCGTCCTGCTCGCCCTGCTGGTGGCGGTGACCGGCTGCGGCGACTCCGCCGAGCCGACGCCCACCGCGGCGGAGGCCGAGCTGGCGCCGTACGTCCAGGTCCACACGCGCCCGGTCGGCCTGACCGCGACCGAGGACGGCAGCGTCTGGGTGGTGGGCTCCGGGAGCGACACCGTCTCGCGCATTCCTGCCGACGCTGACGCGCCCGACCTGACCGTCGACGTCCCCGGGGTCCCGCTGCGCGCGACCTCGGCGTACGGCGCGGTGTGGGTGACGTCGTTCGACAAGAAGCTGCTGGTGCGCCTCGATCCGGTCTCCGGCGCGGTGGTCGCGAAGGTCAGGACGGGCGCCGGCCCGGAGGGCGTCGCGGCGGGTTTCGGTTCGCTCTGGGTGGTTGCCCAGGACGCCGGCAGGCTGCTCCGCGTCGACCCCGCCGACAACACCATCAGCCAGGAGATCCCGCTCGAGGTGGGCGCCCGGCTGGTCGCCCCGGGTCCGGACGCGATGTACGTCGCGCACTACGCCGACGACACGATCCTGCGCGTCGACCCGGAGACGAACACGCTCGTCAGCTCGGACTCCGTCTGCGACGGACCGCAGGCGATGGCGGTCCTCGACGGGAAGGTGTGGGTCACCTGCACGCTCTCCGACGAGCTCGTCGCGCTCGACGGCACGACACTCCAGAAGCTCGCCTCGGTGCCGGTCGAGGGCTCACCCGACTCGGTCGCCGCCACTGCCGACGGCCGGCTCGCGGTCGTGGCCGAGGAGGGACCGACGCTGGTCATGGTCGACACGGCCACCGCCGCCGTGCTGAGCCGGACCGTGCTCGGCGACGAGCGGGCCCTCGGCGACCGCGCCAACCTCGACCTCGCGATCGTCGGCGACCAGGCCTGGGTCAGCTCGTTCAACGTGGACCGGGTCTACCACTTGCCGCTGCCCGACTGACCAGGGCAAAGCTGACGACGCCGTCGGCGTCCTCGGACCGGGTGGCGAGCCCACGCGCCACCAGCAGCTCGAGGTGGGCCTTGGTCTCCATCGCGGCCATGCCCCGGCTGAAGACGTCGAGCTCGCCGTAGGCGTGCTCGTGCCGGGTCCAGCCGAGGTGGCCGGCGACCTCGGCGGAGCTGAGCGGTCCGGAGGCCAGGGCGGTCAGACAGCCTTCGAGCCGCTTCTCGTGGAAGACCAGCAGCTCGTCGACCCGGGCGTGCGAGGACGGCGCCACCGGACCGTGGGCCGGGAGGATCCGGAGGTCGGGCAGCCCGCGCACCTTGGTGAGCGAGGCCATGAAGTCGCCGAGCGGCTGCGGTGTCGGCGGCACGGTGAAGCCGATGGAGGGCGTGATCGTCGGCAGCACGTGGTCCCCGGCGAACAGCAGCCCGTCCGCCTGGTCGGCGAAGACGTAGTGACCGGGCGTGTGGCCCGGGGTGTGCACGGCGTCGAGGATGCGCGCACCCCCCGAAGAGTTGACCAGCGGGATCGGGAAGTCACCCTCGAGCCAGGTGTCGGGGTACTGCCACAGCGTCAGGTCGGGCAGCTCCTGGTCCCCGCGGCCCTGGTTCCAGAGGTCGGCGAGGTCGGCGGCGCCCGCAGAGACCAGCACCCGGGCGAACGGGTTCTCCGAGGTCTCGTCGAACACGTTGTGGAACAGGTCGAGCCCCGGCTTCTCACCGATGCCGAGCGCCACGTCCGCGCCGAGCTCGTGGCCCAGCACCGTCGCCATCGTGAAGTGGTCGCGGTGGATGTGGGTGACCAGGAAGCGCCGGATGTCGCCGAAGCCGGCGCCGATGGAGCGCAGGCACCGGTCCAGCAGCTCGCGCGCCTCCGGGATCGCCCAGCCACCGTCAATGAGCACCAGCCCGTCGTCGGTAGTGATGACGTAGACGTTGATCGCCTTGAGTCCGTCCATCGGCAGCGGCAGCGGGATCCGGTGGATCCCCTCCGCGACCGGCCAGGCGCCCTCGGCGGTCCAGTGCTCGCCCGAGTCGGGCGAGACGGCGTACGCCGTCGGGGTGGATGAGGTCACCCTGTGGACCCTAGGCGGATCACTCGAGGTCCGGCAGGCCGAGGTCCATGGTCGGCTGCTGGATGCCGCCGTCGACCTCGATCAGCTTGCCGGTGACGTACTGGCCCGCCTTCGAGGCGAGGTAGAGGACGCCGGCGGCGATGTCCTCGGGCTCGCCGACCCGGCCGAGCGGGGTCTTGGTCTCGAGCTGGTTCATGAGCTCAGGCTGAGATGCGACGTACTCCAGCGAGCTGGTGAGGATCGAGCCGACGTAGATGCCGTTGACGCGGATCTTCGGTGCGAGGTCCTGGGCGGCCATCTTGGTCCAGTGCGCCAGCGCGGCCTTGGCGGTGCCGTAGGCGACGAAGCCACGGTCGGCGGTGCGGCCCATCATCGAGCTGATCGTCACCACCGACTGGCGGCCGTCGGCGTTCTTGAGCATCAGCGGCACAGCTGCCCGGGTGAGCGCGTGCGCCGTGGTGACGTTGAAGCTGAACGCGCGGTCCAGGAAGCCGTTGCTGGTGTCGAGGAAGGCCCGCGGGAACGTCCCGCCGACGTTGTTGACGACGGTGTCGAGCCGACCGAACGCGTCGTACGCCGTCTGAGCGAGCCCGGCGACCGCGTCGAGGTCGCTGAGGTCGGCGGCGACCACCTCGCACCGGCGGCCGGTCGCCCGCACCTGGACGGCAACCTCGTCGAGCTGGTCGGTGGTGCGGGCCGAGATGAGGACGTCGGCGCCCGCTTCGGCGAGCGCCACGGCCGTCGCGGCACCGAGGCCGCGCCCGGCGCCGGTCACGATCGCGGCCGTACCGGGGACGGCGAAGCGGTCCAGGATGCTCACTTGCTCACCAGCCCTCGGCCGGTGACGAGCGGGAGGTCGATGGCCC
>JAWWPK010000575.1:0-10395 GCA_033854925.1 Nocardioidaceae bacterium
ACCGGCGTCGCCGTGGCCAGCAACGGTGATGTGTACGTGGCCCAGCTGTTCATGGGCGTGATCTCGAGGATCGCCGCCGGCACCTCGAAGGTGAAGCCGTACGTCCAGGTGCCGCTGCCGGCCGCGGTCGAGGTCACCCCGACCGGGCTGCTGGCCACCGCCCACGCCTTGCCGGGCAAGAAGCCCAAGGGCCAGGTGGTGACGATCACCCCGTAGCCAGCACTTCACCGTGCGAGGATCCCTGACGCCATGTCCGTACGGCGTCGGGGATCCTCGCTCCTGGTTCCGGCCGCGCTCCTGCTGCTCACCACCGCACCAGCCGCGGCCGCTGCGCCACGCCCGACCCCGCTGGACACCGGTCTGCTCAGCCCGCTCAGCGTCTCGGTCGCAGCGGACGGCGGAGTCTGGTACTCCGAGAACTACGCGGGACTGCTGCACCACCGCGCGGCCAACGGCAGGGTCACCACGCCGGCCCGGGCGCCGGGCGACCTGGAGCTGAGCGCGGTCAGCGAGCTCGACGGCACGGTCTGGTACGCCGTCACCGGCGCCGGCCACACGGTCGGGAAGCTGCACGAGCTCGACCCGGACGGCTCCGGCCACCTGACGGACACCGTGGTCACCGACTTGTTCGCCCATGAACGCCGGACCAACCCCGACCACGCCTTCTCCTACGGCTTCCGGCACCTGCCCCGCGCCTGCGCGGCCCGGCTCCCGAGGGGCGGCCGTGCGGCGTACCGGGGCCGGGCGGAGACCCATCCCGTCGCCTCGCTGCCAGCACACGGCGCCCTCTACCTGGCCGACGCGGCCGCGAACGCGGTCACCGCGGTCGTGGACGGCACGCCGACCACGGTCGCCGTGCTCCCGCCGGTGCGGACCACCATGACCCGCCGCTACGCCGAGGCGAACGACTTCCCCGGCTGCACCGTCGGCCGCGACTACTGGGCCGAGGCGGTCCCCACCGACGTCGAGGAGGGGCCGGACGCGTCGCTCTACGTGACCAGCCTGCCGGGCGGTCCGGGCGACGTGGACGGCGCGCCGGCCGGTCGGCTGCTGCGCATCATGATCCTCACCGGGCAGGTCACCGTGGTCGCCCACGGGCTCGACACCCCGGTCGGGGTCGCGGTGTCCGACGCCGGTGACCTCTACGTCAGCGAGCTCCAGGCCGACCGGATCTCGCGGATCGCGGCCGGCACGGGCACCGCAGCGCCGTACGCCCGGATGAAGTTCCCCGGCGACGTCGAGTGGACCCCTGACGGGCTGGTGGTCACCACCGACGTGCTCAGCGGGACCAACGGCGTCGACCCACCTGATGGCAGCCTCGTGCGGTTGGAATAGGCCGGTCATTTAGGTTGGGGGGGACATGCACGAGCAGCAGCGGGCCGCTTCGACGGCCTCCACCGTGATCGCCGACGTCGTCGACAAGTACAACGCCGACCTCATCGACCTGCGCCGCGACCTGCACGCCCGCCCCGAGCTCTCCTGGTCCGAGCTGCGCACCGCGGAGGTGGTCGCCGCGCGGGTGGAGCAGGCCGGCTGGCAGGTGACCCACCTGGACCGCACCGGCTTCGTCGCCGACCTCGGCGAGCCCGGGCCGCTCGTGGCGCTCCGCGCCGACATGGACGCGCTGCCGATCCAGGACCTCACGGACGACCCCTGGACGAGCAAGGTCGCCGGTGTAGCGCACGCCTGCGGCCACGACGTGCACACCACCGCGCTCACCGGCGCGGCGCTCGCGCTCGCCGAGCTGCACGACCGTGGCCAGCTGCCGGGCCGGGTCCGGCTGCTGTTCCAGCCGGCCGAGGAGGTGATGCCGGGCGGGGCGCTGCACCTCATGGACGAGGGCGCCCTCGACGACGTCGAGCGCGTCTTCGCGCTGCACTGCGACCCCGGCGTCGACGTCGGCCAGGTCGGGCTCCGGCTGGGGCCGCTCACGAGCGCCGCCGACCGGGTCGAGGTCCGGCTCAGCGGCACCGGCGGCCACACGAGCCGGCCGCACCTGACCAGTGACCTGACCTTCGCGCTGGCGAAGGTCACGACCGAGCTGCCGGCGGTGCTCAGCCGCCGGATGGACCCGCGCGCCGGTGTCAGCATGGTCTGGGGCAGCCTGCACGCGGGCTCGGCGGCCAACGTGATCCCCGACCACGGCGTGGTCACCGGCACGGTCCGGATCCTCGACGCGGTGGCCTGGGCCGACTGCGAGGCGGTGGTCCGGGGGGTCGTCGACGAGATCGTCCGGCCCTACGGCGTGACAGCCGAGATCCACTACCAGCGCGGGGTCCCGCCAGTGGTCAACGAGCCGGTGTCCAACCGGATCCTGGCCGAGGCCGTGCGGAGCGTGCTCGGCGAGCACGGCCAGGTCGCGGCGCCACAGAGCCTGGGCGCCGAGGACTTCGGCTGGTACCTCGAGCGCATCCCTGGCGCGATGATGCGGCTGGGCACCCGGACACCGGGCGGTCCGACGTACGACCTGCACCAGGGGAACCTGCGCGTGGACGAGCGGGCCATCGGCATCGGTGCGCGGCTGCTCGCCGAGTCCGCCGTGCACGCGCTCGCGCGCCGACCCGCCTAGAAATGACCCAGACGGGATGCGCGGAGTGGCCCGGACAGGACCCAGGTCATGGCCCTTCGGGACCACCTTCATGCCCCCACCGGGGTCCTGAGGTCACCAGTGGGTAACAACCACCGGCGTCAACCCCTCCGAGGTGTCGTCAAAGCACGCCGGAACCTATACGGTTCACCCGATCAGCGGCCGGTGGCCCATGAGCATAGGAGGCGTCTTGCGACGCAGTAGGAACTTCGCATCCATCCTGACGGTCGGCATTCTCGCCTTGGGCGGCGCGACCGCATGCGGTAACGACAGCAGCAGCGGCAACGACACGAGCACGCCAAGCAGCAGCACTGCCGGGAGCAGCGACGCTGCTCCTGCCTCGGACATCAAGGTCGGCATGGCCTACGACGTCGGCGGCCGCGGTGACCAGTCCTTCAACGACTCGGCGGCAGCCGGGCTCGACAAGGCCAAGACGGACCTCGGCGTCCAGGCCGACGAGTCCGAGGCCACCGACGGCGAGGCCGAGTCCTCACGCGAGGAGCGGCTGGTGACCTTCGCGGAGGCCGGCTACGACCCGATCATCGCCGTGGGCTTCGCCTACGCCGAGTCGGTCGGCAAGGTCGCGGCCCAGTACCCGGACGTCCACTTCGCGATCATCGACGACTCCAGCCTCGCTGACGTCCCCAACGTGGCCAGCCTGGTCTTCGCAGAGGAGCAGGGCTCGTTCCTGGTCGGCGCGGCGGCAGCACTGAAGTCGCAGGCCGCCCACATCGGCTTCGTCGGTGGCGTCCAGGTGCCCCTGATCGAGAAGTTCCAGGCCGGCTACGAGGCGGGTGCCAAGGCCGTCAACCCGGACATCAAGATCGACGTGAGCTACCTGACCCAGCCGCCGGACTTCTCCGGCTTCGGTGACCCGGCCAAGGGCAAGACGGCCGCGGCCGGCATGTACGACAACGGTGCTGACATCGTCTACCACGCGGCCGGCGGCTCCGGCGGCGGCGTGTTCGAGGCAGCGGCCGACGCCAAGGCGCTGGCGATCGGTGTCGACTCCGACCAGTACAACACCGCCGACCCGTCGGTGCAGGGCGTGATCATGACCTCGATGCTCAAGAACGTGAACGTCGCGGTCTACAACTACCTCACCGAGGTTGCGGGCGGCACGTTCCCGTCCGGCGTCAACACCTACGACCTGTCCGTGGACGGCGTGGGCTACTCGACCTCGG
Organism: Nocardioidaceae bacterium; assembly: GCA_033854925.1. Classification (GTDB taxonomy): domain Bacteria; phylum Actinomycetota; class Actinomycetes; order Propionibacteriales; family Nocardioidaceae; genus Nocardioides. The sequence goes on from JAWWPK010000575.1 coordinate 3,772, forward strand.
GTGGTCAGATCGACGACATCAAGGACCAGCTCGAGGCCTTCAAGCAGCAGATCATCTCCGGGGAGATCACGGTTCCGACCACCCCCTGATCAGCTGCCCTGATCAACGCAACAACCTCCGGGTCCGCGATCCCGCCCAGTGCGGGATCCCGGGCCCGGAGGTCCGTATCGGGCAGCGCCCCCTTTGGGTAGTGTCCGGCGGGACGCACGCCCACCCGACGTCTCCAGGGGGAGGAATCTGACCGTGTCGACCTCTGCACCGACAGTCGATGGAGCCACTGAGGCGTCCTCGGCGCCGGTCACCGTCCGGCTGCGCGGAATCGGCAAGCGCTTCCCCGGTGTGATCGCCAACGACGACATCAACATCGACGTCCGGCGCGGCACCATCCACGCCATCGTGGGCGAGAACGGCGCCGGCAAGTCGACGCTGATGAAGATCCTCTACGGCGTACAGCCGCCGGACTCGGGCACGATCGAGATCAACGGCACCCAGGTCTCCCTGCACTCCCCGGCGGACGCCATCAAGGCCGGCGTCGGCATGGTGTTCCAGCACTTCATGCTCGCCGACAACTTCACCGTCCTCGAGAACGTCGTCCTCGGCGCCGAGAAGCTGCACGGCATCGGCGGCGACGCCCGCGCCGAGGTCAAGCGAATCTCGGACGCCTACGGCCTCGGCATCGAGCCCGACCGGCTGGTCGAGGAGCTCGGCGTCGGCGCCCGGCAGCGCGTGGAGATCCTCAAGGTGCTCTACCGCGGCGCGAGCATCGTGATCCTCGACGAGCCCACCGCCGTCCTGGTGCCGCAGGAGGTCGACGAGCTCTTCGGCAACCTGCGCGGGTTGAAGAAGGAGGGCATCTCGGTCATCTTCATCAGCCACAAGCTCGACGAGGTCCTCTCCGTCGCGGACGAGATCACCGTGATCCGGCGCGGCACGACGGTGCGGACCGTGCTGCCCACCGAGGTGACCGCCCGCCAGCTCGCCGAGCTGATGGTGGGCTCCGAGCTGCCGTCACCGAGCACCGAGACCTCGACCGTCACCGACACGGTCCTGCTGTCGGTCAAGCACCTCGCCCTGCCCGGGCTGGAGGGTCGCCCGCTGCTCGACGACATCTCCTTCGACATCCACAAGGGCGAGGTCCTCGGCATCGCCGGTGTCGAGGGCAACGGCCAGGCCGAGCTGGTGGAGTCGATCATGGCGATGCGGCCGGGCGTCACCGGCACCATCGAGCTCGTCGGCAAGGACCTCTCCAGGGAGTCGACCCGCGAGCGCCGGGAGTCCGGCATCGGCTACATCCCCGAGGATCGGCAACGCCACGGGCTGCTGCTCGACGCACCGCTGTGGGAGAACCGGGTGCTCGGCCACGAGGGGCGCCCGCCGAGCACCAAGGGCCCGCTGATCGACAAGCGCGGCGCCCGCGCGGACACCGTGCGGATCATCAAGGAGTACGACGTCCGCACCCCCGGCCCCGACACCTTGGCGCGCGCCCTCTCCGGTGGCAACCAGCAGAAGCTGATCGTCGGCCGCGAGATGAGCGGCGACCCGATCCTGCTGATCGCATCGCACCCGACTCGCGGCGTCGACGTCGGCGCTCAGGCGGCCATCTGGACCCACATCAAGACCGCCCGCCGCAACGGGCTCGCGGTGCTGCTCATCTCCGCCGACCTCGACGAGCTGATCGGGCTGTCCGACCGCATCAAGGTGGTCCTGCGCGGCCGGCTGGTGGCCGACGTCGACCCGGCCCGGACCACCCCCGAGGAGCTCGGCTCGGCGATGACGGGAGCGGGAGCGTGACTCCGCGCGTGACGAAGTTCGTCCTCGCCATCAGTGCGCCCATCCTGGCCCTCGTGGCGGCGTTCGCGATCACCAGCCTGGTGCTGGCCGCGGCCGGCGACCCGGTCATCGACGTGTGGAAGCAGATCCTGAACTGGCCCGAGCGGCGCAACCTGGCCAACATCATCAACAACGCCAGCGTGCTCTACCTCTCCGGGCTCGCGGCCGCAGTCGGCTTCCGGATGAACCTCTTCAACATCGGGGTCGACGGCCAGTACCGTGTGGCGGCGTTCACGGCGGCCGTGGTGGCCGGCGAGGCCTGGCTGCCCGGCTACCTCAACACCGTCCTCGCCATCCTGTGCGCGATGGCCGTGGGTGCCCTGTGGGCCGGTATCGCGGGCGTGCTGAGAGCCACGCGGGGCGTCAGTGAGGTCATCTCGACGATCATGCTCAACGCCATCGCCACCGCGCTGGTCGCCTACCTGCTGCGCAAGGCTGCGGTCCAGGTCAAGGGCAGCAACACGATCGGCACCAAGAAGATCCCGGTGAGCAGCCAGATCGGGAACATCTCGATCGGCGACGGTCCGGGCCAGGAGATCTACGGCTTCGTGATCATCGCCGTGCTGGTCGGGTTCCTCTACTGGTTCGTCCTCAACAAGACCCGGTTCGGCTTCGACCTCCGCGCCACCGGCCGCTCGACCACGGCGGCGACAGCCAGCGGCATCCGGATCACCAGGATGGTCGTCCTCGCGATGCTGATCTCGGGCGCGGTGGCCGGCCTGGTGGGACTCCCGATCCTGTTCGGGTCGAGCTACCAGTACGGCTCGACGTTCCAGTCAGGGCTGGGCTTCGCCGGCATCGCTATCGCTCTGCTCGGCCGCAACAACCCCGTCGGAGTGGCGGTCGGCGCGCTGCTGTTCGCCTTCCTCAACGAGCAGTCCAACCCGCTCCAGATCCTGGTGCACGTCTCACCGGACATCGTGGCGATCACCCAGGGCGTCATCGTCCTCGCGGTGGTCATCTCCTACGAGGTCGTGCGCCGCGCCGGCGTGCGCCTAGAGCAGCAGTCGGTGGCGAGAGCTTTGGACAGAGAGCGTTCCGACCGTGAGGAGGCACTGGCATGAGCGTCCCCGCCACTGCGACCGGCACCCCCGTGGCCGCCCCGTCCAGGATCCGCCGGATCCCCACGTGGGGCTTCTTCGCCGCGATCCCGGCCGTGCTGTTGCTCCTGGCCGTGCTCGAGGTGGTCACCGACGCCCATGACCTGGCCTCGTCGGGCACCATCGCGGGGACGCTGATCGCGACCACCCCGATCATGCTGGCCGGCCTCGGCGGCCTGTGGTCGGAGCGGGCCGGTGTGGTCAACATCGGCCTCGAGGGGATGATGATCCTCGGCACCTACGGCGCGGGCTACTTCGGCTACCACCACGGCCCGTGGGCCGGCGTGCTCGGCGCGATCGCGATGGGCATGGTGGGCGGCCTGCTGCACGCCATCGCCACCGTGATCTTCGGCGTCGACCACATCATCTCCGGCGTCGCCATCAACATCATCGCACTGGGCTCGGTCCAGTACCTCGCGTCGCTCACGTTCGTGGGACTGCCCGGGGGTGGCTCCACCCAGTCACCCAAGATCGGCGACGTCCAGACGGTCACGATCGGCCCACTGAGCGACAAGCTCGGCGACATCGAGAAGAACGACACGTTCTTCGTCTCCCAGCTGGCGGCGCTGCTGCGCGCGCTGTGCACCAACCTGTCGTCGCTGGTGATCGTCTCGTTCCTCCTTCTGATCGTGACGTGGTACGTCCTCTGGCGCACCTCGTTCGGGCTCCGCCTGCGCTCCTGCGGGGAGAGCCCGGCCGCGGCCGAGTCGCTGGGCGTGCACGTGCTGCGCTACAAGTTCGCGGCGGTCATGATCTCGGGCGGTCTGGCCGGACTCGGTGGTGGCGTCCTGGCCATGGTCGCCTCCAGCAACTACCGCGACGGCCAGACGGGCGGCCGCGGCTACATCGGCCTGGCGGCGATGATCTTCGGCAACTGGCGCCCGGGCGGGCTGCTGGCCGGCTCGGGACTGTTCGGCTACACCGAGACCCTCGGCCTGCGGCAAGGCGGCACCTCTGTGCATGCCCTGCTGCTCGCGGTGGCCGCGCTGGCCCTCGCCCTGGCCCTGGTCCAGCTGCGTCAGGGCAAGCGCCGGTCGGCCCTCGTCGTCGCGGTGGTCGGCGTCGCCATCGGCATCGTCTACTTCCAGCTGGACGAGGTCCCCGGTGACTTCACCCACATGACGCCCTACGTCATCACGCTGGTCGTCCTCGCCTTCGCGTCGCAACGGCTACGGATGCCGGCAGCCGACGGCCAGATCTATCGCAAGGGGAGTGCGGGTTGACCGAGTTCGACTGGGAGGGCCTGCGCGCGCAGGCCGTCGCGGCGATGGGGCACGCCTACGCGCCGTACTCCCACTACCCGGTCGGGGTGGCCGGGATGGTCGACGACGGCCGCGTGGTCACGGGCTGCAACGTCGAGAACGCGGCCTACGGCGTCGCCCTCTGCGCCGAGTGCGGGATGGTCTCCGAGCTGCACATCACCGGCGGCGGCAGGCTCACCCACGTGGTCTGCGTGAACGCCAAGGGCGAGGTGATCATGCCCTGCGGCCGCTGCCGTCAGCTGCTCTGGGAGAACGGCGGTCCGGAGATGCTGCTGTGGACCGTCAGTGGCGTGAAGCCGATGACCGAGGTGCTACCGGATGCCTTCGGTGCCGACGACCTCGCTTGACCTGTCGGCACCGGACGTCGTCGCAGACCCCTACCCCTTCTTCGCCGAGGAGCGAGCGGCGCACCCGGTGGCCTGGCACGAACCGTCCGGGATGCTGCTGACCTTCGACCACGCGTCGGCGAGCGCGGTGCTGAGGGACAAGCGCCTGGGCCGGATCTGGCGCGACCGGGAGCCGGTCGACCACCTCGAGCCCTTCAACCTGCTGCACCGCAACCAGATGATGGAGAACGAGCCGCCCGAGCACACCCGGCTGCGGCGGATCGTCGCGGGCGCGTTCAACCGGGGCCACATCGAGCGGCTGCGGCCTCGGGTCGGGGCGCTGGCGGCCGAGCTGCTGTCCGACACCGACCCGGCCGGCTTCGACGTGATCGGCCAGTACGCCGAGCCGTTGCCGGTCATGGTGATCGCCGAGCTCCTCGGCGTGCCGACCGACCACGTCAGTGACCTGCGCCGGTGGTCGCAGGCGATCGTGCGGATGTACGAAGTGGCGCCCGGCCCGGAGGTCGTGGACGCGGCGGTCGTGGCGGCGAGCGAGTTCGCCGACCTGGTGCGCGAGCTGGTCGCCGAGCGGCGGCAGGAGCCGCAGGCCGACCTGATCAGCGACCTGGCGGCCAGTGACCTCAGTGCGGACGAGGTGGTCGCCGCCGTCGTGCTGCTGCTCAACGCCGGCCACGAGGCCTCGGTGAACGTGTTCGGCAACGGGCTCGTCGCCATGCTCTCCCGCGGACTGCGACCGGGCGACGACCTGCCCGCGACCGTGGAGGAGATGCTCCGCTTCGACTCGGCGCTCCAGCTGTTCGAGCGCACCGCCACCGAGGACGTCGAGGTGGCCGGGGTGCCGGTCCGGCAGGGCCAGCGGGTCGCGGCGCTGCTCGGCGCCGCGAACCGGGACCCGCAGGTCTTCGAGCGCGCGGACGAGATGAACGTCGACCGCACGCCGAACCCGCACATCGCCTTCGGCGCCGGTGTGCACTTCTGTCTCGGCGCGCCACTGGCCCGGATGGAGCTGGTGGAGTCGCTCAAGGCCCTGTGGGCGGCGTACCCGTCGCTGGGGCTCGTCGGAGAGCCGGAGAGCCGGGGCACCTTCGTGTTGCGCGGCTTCCGTACCGTCATGGTGGGAGGAGATCGATAGTGGACGTCATCGACGTGATCGTGACCAAGCGGGACGGCGGACAGCTGTCGCCCGAGCAGATCGACTGGGTCGTGGACGCCTACACCCGTGGGGTGGTGGCGGACGAGCAGATGTCGTCGCTCGCGATGGCGATCCTGCTCAACGGGATGGACCGCGACGAGATCGTGCGCTGGACCGCGGCGATGATCGCGTCGGGGGAGCGGATGGACTTCTCCGGGCTGTCCCGGCCGACGTCCGACAAGCACTCCACCGGTGGCGTGGGCGACAAGATCACGCTGCCGCTGGCGCCGCTCGTGGCGGCGTGCGGGGTCGCCGTACCCCAGCTGTCCGGGCGCGGGCTGGGCCACACCGGCGGCACCCTCGACAAGCTGGAGTCGATCCCGGGCTGGCGGGCCGATCTCTCCAACGAGGAGATGTTCGCGCAGCTCGAGTCGGTCGGCGCGGTGATCTGCGCTGCAGGTGACGGGCTCGCGCCGGCGGACAAGAAGCTATACGCCCTGCGCGACGTCACCGGCACCGTCGAGGCGATCCCGCTGATCGCCTCGTCGATCATGAGCAAGAAGATCGCCGAGGGCACGGGCTCGCTGGTCCTGGACGTCAAGGTCGGCACCGGCGCGTTCATGAAGACGGCGGAGCAGGCCCGCGAGCTGGCCGAGACGATGGTCGCGCTCGGCACCGACGCGGGCGTGCACACGGTCGCCCTGCTCACCGAGATGTCGACGCCGCTGGGGCTGACCGCCGGCAACGCGATCGAGGTCGAGGAGTCGGTCGAGGTGCTGGGCGGCGGCGGTCCGGCCGACGTCGTCGAGCTGACCCTGGCGCTGGCCCGCGAGATGCTGGCCGGCGCCGGCCGCTCCGACGTCGACCCTGCCGACAGGCTGGCCGACGGGTCCGCGATGGACGCCTGGCAGGCGATGATCCGCGCGCAGGGCGGCGACCCGGAGGCGGTGCTG